>JAVBRW010000128.1:0-3598 GCA_031547475.1 Planctomycetota bacterium | reverse complement strand
TGTTGTTCCGCGCCGTCTTGCCTTTTTGTGGTGGCCGCGCCCCGGTGGGCGCGGCGCCCCTCCCCCCCCCCCCCGCCGCCGCGCAAACCCAAAACGTCATCCCGGCGCTAAAACGCCGACCCGGGCGAAAAACGGGATTTTGTGCCGGGATAATTCGGTGTAGCCAATCGCTACACCTGTAATTCGGATTAACATTTACGATAAATGCCTTTGATCAAGCGGGACAGGCGACGGCGAATGTTCTGAACGAACCGCTCCTTTTCTCGACCAGAATGGACGTGTAATCGACGCCGCAGGCGTTCGACATGGCGGCGAGATCGTTGTAGACCGTGTCGTGGATGGGCACGCCCTCGTGGTTGACGCGCCTTTCCGCCTCGAACTCGACTTCGCCGTGGGTGTAGATGCGGCTCTGGCCGGCCGCCTTGGCGGAATCGCGGATTTCCTGGAGGTAGACGGACAAACGTTCCTCGACCGTCAGCTTGTCGCCGAACATGCCGTAATCGATGGCGATGAAGCTGTGGCAGCAGCGGTCGACGGCCGGCGTCTCGCGCACGTGGTTGCTGGTGCGGCCGTCGGCGAGAATGCCGGTCATCAGCTCGACCAGGAGGGAAAGGGCATAGCCCTTGTGCCCGCCGAATATGCTGCCGAACCCGCCCAGCGGCAGCAACCCGCCGTCGGTCTTTTCCTTGCGGATTTTCAGGAACGCTTCGGGATCGGTGTTGATGGTGCCGTCGACGCCCACCGACCATCCTTCCGGAAGGGGCTGCTTTTTTCGGGCGAAGACCTCGATTTTGCCCGCCGGCACCACGCTGGTGGCGATGTCGAAGTGGAAGATGGAGGGGTGCGCCGGCATGCTGACTGCGATGGGGTTGGTGCCCATCATGGGGTGGCGGCCGTTGGTGGGGACAACCATGGCTTCGCTGTTGGTCATGCATATGCCGAGGAGTCCGGCGCGGGCGGCCATGAGGGAATAGTAGCCGCCGATGCCGAAGTGGTTGGAATTCCGCACGGTGACAATGCCGAAGCCGCCGGCGTTCGCTTTGGAAATGGCCATGCGCATCGCCTTGGCGGCGGCGGGCTGGCCCAGGCCGTCGTTGGCGTCGAGCATGGCGGCGAGGGGCGTTTCGCGGACGACGGATATTTCGGCATGGGGCTTGATGCGGCCGCTCTTCAGGCCGTTGACATAGACGCCCAGGCGCTGGACGCCGTGCGATTCTATTCCCATGCGGTCGGCGGCCAGGATGACCTCGGCGGTGTCGGCGCATTTTTCGGGCGAAAGGTCGCATTGGGCGAGAATGGTTTCGATCAACTTTTTCAGGCTTGTGTATTCGAATTTTCTGGTAGCCATGATATGCTCCTTTTCAGGGTTGGGTGAGGGGGCGACAACCAGCCGCGCCTGTCCGTCGGGACGGCGATCTGGTCGCGGCAATGCAAATCATGAATAATTCAAGCGTCAATCGTGCGGGTGCGCAGCCGGGTCGGAGCGGAAGATGCGATCCAGAAATGTATGCCGCCAATCCGTAAGATACCACCACCGTTTAAACGGCGTTCCGGCATGCACAACCTCGCGATCAGATCGGGAATCGTTGCTTACGACGCGAGAGGGGAGAAAAGCCCGGGCGGAGAGCGGGGGATGGGCATGACCACGGCCAGCGATTGCGGGGTCGCATTGATGGCGGCCGGGGCGGTGGGATTTTTGGGAATATTCAGGTCAGGCATGCCGGCGGGAAGGACGACGTGCGCTGTCCTTGGAGTCGGCCGCTGGAATGAATTGGCTCTGGCCATATCGGTCGTTTGGCCGGCCAATTTTCCCAAGCGCTTTTTCAGAGGGAGAGTTTTGCCTGTTTCTTCCGCATATCTGTCGGTGTATTGGAGAAAATCCGATGGTTCGAGATAGCGCTGTCCGTTCAGGGAAGCATGAAAAACCGCGAGGATTGGATGCGCGCCTGCGTTGAAGCAAAGAATCCTTCCATTTTCGCCGGACGGGGAAACACCGGTGGAAAGGATTATGAGGAATGCGAGGAAGACTGGCGCCGCAACTTTTCTCAGCATGCCACCTCCGATTATACGCGCGGACTGGCGACTCGTTCATCCATGAGCAAAAATCACACTTCACAAACAGTACTGCATGATGGATAACTCGTTCAGTATTGAGAAAATAATCTTCAATAAAAATTCCCCAAATTACCCCTAATATATAAATACAAATGTAACGATAGTGTCGGCAAATGCAAGAAAAAATGCGTGAATTGCAAAAATACATCCAGCCAAGATTGAGGCGGTTGTCGGCGCCCGCGTACGTTTCGAAGGCCGATGCCCGCCTGTTCATCCTTGCCTGTGGTGGCATGTCGGCAAAACGCGCGGTTGCTTCCGGTTATGGGCCAGGTATAATAAGAATGTAAGGAATCATTACGGTAAGGAGAATGGAATGTTGGCCAAGCTGACGGGTAAAAATCAAATCACCTTGCCGAAATCCGTGATCAAGCGGATGGGGCAGGTCGAGTATTTCGATGTGTCCGGAGACGAGAATCGCATCGTGCTCACGCCGGTACGCATCAACCGGGCGAACGGGATTCGTGAAAAACTGGCCGAGTTCTCGCTGTCGGATCAGGATATCGCGGATGCAGTAGCCTGGGCGAGAGGAAAGAAAAAATGACAACGCCGCGCGTTGTGTTGGACAGCAATTGCCTGGTTTCCGCGCTGCTGTTCGCCGGAGGCCGCCTTGCCGCCCTGCGAATGGCCTGGCAAAGCGGCATTTTCATCCCGTTGCTGTGCAAGGAAACAGCGGCCGAACTCATCCGGGTGCTGGCGTATCCGAAATTCCACCTCGATGAAAACGACATGGAGGAGCTGCTTGACGATCTGCTCCCCTATGCCGAATCGGTCCAATTACCGCGGCGACGCAATGCAATCGATGGCTTGAAAGGCGCTTCCGACGCGGTATTCATCCACCTTGCGCGCCACGCCCAGGCAGACCGGCTTGTATCGGGGGACAAACACCTGCTGAACATTCGCCGCAACGTGGAGGATATCCGCATTGTCGACCCGGCCGAATTTCTGCGGGAAATCCATCACTCCGGCGGGCAGTAGAACACTTCGCCGGTCGGGGATGTCCAGAAATACCCGCCGACGCGCCCGTCGCCGCTCATGCCGCCGCCGACGACGCCTTCGGTTTTGTTGATATAGTTGTTCTGCCTGCTTTGGGCGCGGCGAATAAGATCGGCGTTCTTGTTGTTCGTGTTCACCGATGTGCCGGTCGAATCGATCCATTTTTCTCCGGCGGTCGCCGCGCCGGCGGAAATCAAAAGACCCAAAACGAGGCAAAGGGACGGGAACACACATTTCGATATGATGGTACGCATAGTTATCTCCTTTCAGCTCCCCACTATTACTGTCCGCCGTCCGCTGAAACCACGCAAGACAAAAAAAGGACGGCTGCCGCGCCGGCACCCGTCCAACAGAATCGCCACATGTGCTTATCCGGTTTTCGTGTTATGGCAAACGCATCGATCAAGGGTAGGGGCGGCCCTCGGGGGCGCCCGTACATCATAGAAGGCCGCTGTTGGGGTACAAGCGGCGCGGAAGAGAAATTATCGCG
>JAVBRW010000111.1:0-4651 GCA_031547475.1 Planctomycetota bacterium | reverse complement strand
ACCGCCTCGAGGGCGCCCAGCGTCATGCCGTCGTTCGAACCGAAAATGCCGGCCAGTTTCGGCCCGTATTTGTCGATGGCGGCCAGCACCTGCTCGCGGGCGAAATCGGTCTGGCCCTTGGCGTCCGTCGTTTCGACCTGGAACTGCCCGCCCCGCAGCCGCATGACGTCCCCGAATCCCTTGCAGCGCTGGAAGGTCGAGGTGACGCCGTTGTGGTCGATCATCAGTACGACGCCGCCGCCGGCGGTGCGGCCGCGATCCCGCAGGCGCTCGAGCATCAGGCCGCCGGCCAGCCGGCCGCCCGCCACGTTGTCCGACGCGCAGTGGCTGATCGAGCCTTTCCACTGGGCCGCGACGTCGACCGTCATCACCGGAATGCCGGCCGCCTTCGCCTTTTCCAGAACCGGGACGATGCGCGCCGAATCGCACGGCGCCAGCATGATGAGGGATACTTTTCGGGATATGAAGTCCTCGATAATCCCGATCTGGCGGTCGAGATCGAAATCGGCGTCGCCGGCGATTATTTGCACCCCTTCCTTGGCCGCCTCTTTTTTGATTTCGTCGACCATGTCCTGGAAATAGGTATGGCGCATGGCCATGGCGCAGACGCCGAAAGTGAACGTTTTTTCGCCGGCTGCGGCGCCGGGAAACGCCGCCGACAGGCAAAGGATCACGGCCAGGAAAATCGTGCGCGCGGGCATAGTGGAATGTTTCCTTGTCGCAAACGGATAACCATCGTTTTCGCCGCGCGAAGCGGCGAACCTCCCTTCATCCGCCATTATTGCCTTTATCGAAATCAAAACAATGAAAAAACCGCGCCATTGCTACGGAATGCCATAGCCTGTCCAATCGCAAAATAATTTTCGTTGACGCGACAGGGTGCCGCCGTCCATGCCCCGGCGTTCTCCCCTGCGCCGGCCCTCCGCCATTTTTCCGGATCTCCCGCGCGTGAACGCGGTTATTCAGGATGGTGGAACGGACGATTGCGCATGCCGGCGTTCGGGATGCGCCGGCATGCGGAAGCGCGGAATACATTGTGTAATGGAGGGAGCAATTGCGAAATGAATGTGTCGAATGGCCGCCGGGAGCGGTGGACGATCCGTCCCGGTTCGCGGAAGAGGCGCTTGGGCTCGTCCCTACCGCCCAGCAGCGGGAGTTTTTCGCGGAGCTGGCGAAACCGGGGGCGAGGGTGGCGGTGCGATCGGGGCACGGAACCGGCAAGTCCACCGCGCTTGCCGCCGCCGCCATCTGGTTTCTGTCCACGCGGCGGGACGCCTTGGCGCCGTGCACGGCGCCCACCGCGCACCAGCTTCAGGATGTGCTGTGGCGCGAAATGCGCCGCCTGATCGCGGGGATGCGGGAGGAGGTGCGCAAACGCTACACGGTGACATCCGACCGGATCACCCTCAGGGGATCGAACGGGATGATTGTCGCGCGGACCGCCCGGCCGGAAAACCCGGACGCGCTCCAGGGTTTCCACGCGCCGGAAATACTGTTCCTCATCGACGAGGCGGCCGGGGTCAACGATCGGATTTTCGAAGTGGCGCGGGGCGCCTTGTCGACGCCGTCGGCGCGGGTGGCGCTGGCCGGCAACCCGACCCGGCTGAACGGCTATTTCCACAACGCCTTCCACATCGCCCGGGACACCTGGAACCGCCTCCGCTTCTCCTGTCTCGATTCGCCCCTGGTGGCGCCGGAGTACGCCGGGGAGATCGCGGCCGAGTACGGCGAGGATTCGGACATGTACCGGGTGCGGGTGCTGGGCGATTTCCCCAAGTCGGGTATGTACAACCTCATCGATCTCGAACTGGTCGAGGCGGCCATGGCCAGGAAGGCGCCGGTCGATTTCTCGAAACATGCCCCGGCCGTCATCGGGGTCGATCCGGCCTGGCTCGGGGGCGATCGTTCCGCCGCCGTCCTGCGGCAGGGCATGGCGTGCCGGGTGCTGTTCGCCATGCGGGGGGCGGACACTCCGCGCCTGATCGAACTGGTGGCGCGGAAAGCGGCCGAAATCGAGCCCGCCGCCATTTTCATCGACCAGACCGGCGTCGGCGCCGGCGTTCTCGATCAGCTCAAACTCACCCGCTACCCCGTCACCGGCGTCGCGTTTTCCCAAAGGCCGTGCGAGCCGGAGCGTTTCGTCAACCGGCGGGCGGAAATGTGGTGGCGCATGAAGGAATGGTTCGAGCAGGGGCCGATCGTCGAGGCGAACCAGGATCTCCGGGACGATCTCATCGCGCCCGAATATTTCCTGACCGACGGCGGCAAAGTGCAATTGGAGACGAAGGACAATATGCGGAAGCGCGGCGTCGCCTCGCCCGATCTCGGCGACGCTTTGGCGCTGACGTTCGCCATGCCGGTATATCCGGCCGGCCGCGAACGCCCGCCGCCCGAGGCGGCGGTTCCCTACAACGTGTACGGATGGATGGAAAGGAACTGAATATGGGAGCAATGGGAGTGTTGACGGCGCAAAGCCTCCTGGGCATCGGCGCCACCGTCGCCATGTCGAAAAAGGCGGCGGCCGGAGCGTCCGGCGGCAATCGGGCGGCGGTTGCCGCGAGGCCGGCGGTGCCGGCGGCGCCGACGGCGGTGGTCGGGGATGTGGACGGTTCGCGCACGCAAAACCCGCAGATGGAAAACGAGCGCGACAAGGAGCGGCAGGCGGCGCTCCTCCGCGCGCAACAGGCGCCGGAAATTTTCACCTCCGGGCTAGGCGCCGCCGGCCTGGCCGAGACGGGCAAAAAGTCCCTGCTGGGAGGATGAGCGATGCTGTACGATGTCGAACATATGCAAAAGGGCGACAGGACGCCGTCCGAACCGAGGGCGGGGGTGGTCGATTCGGCGCCCTACCGCAAACGCTGGCACGAACTCGACCGCCTGGCCGATCCGTGGAAAGCGCTGTGGCGCGAGGTCAACGAGTACGTTCTGCCGTGGAGCGGGCGCTTTCTCCACTCGACCCGCGACGCGACCGAGGTGCGGCGCGGCCAAAACGTCCACAATTCCGTCACCTACAACGCCATCCACACCGCCGCGTCCGGCCTGCACGGCGGTCTGACCAGCCCGTCGCGGCCGTGGTTCGAACTGAGCCATCCCGACGAGGAAAAGATGGAGGTGGCCGGCGTCAGGGCGTGGATCCACCTGGTGCAGAACAGCCAGCGGCAGGTGCTGGCGCAGTCGAATTTCTATTCCGCCGTCCAGGACCTCTACTACGAGGCGCTCGCCTACGGCCAGGGGGTGGCGCTGATGGAAAAGGACCCCGGAGCCGGCGTCGTCCGTTTCCGCACCCTGACCTGCGGCGAATACCGGTTGGCCAACGGCGCCGATCTCCGGACCAATTCGGTGTACCGGCGCTTGAGCATGACGGCGCCGCAGATGCGGGACGCGTTTGGCGTTGCCGCCCTTCCCGAGCCGGTGCGGCGGGCGCTGGCGGAGAAACGCATGGATCAGGCGTTTTCCCTGATCCATGCCGTGCAGCCGTGGGGATTCCTCGACGGCGGCCGCAGCCCGATCTGGCAGTACGAGTCGGTGTATTTTCTCGAAGAGGGGGACGCGCCGCTGGCGGTGGCGCGGCGCGGCTATAGGACGAAACCGTTCGTGGCGGTGCGCTGGGGCGTCATCGGCGACGACGTCTACGGCTACAGCCCCGGGCAGATGGCGCTGGCCGACATCCGCCAGCTCCAGACCCAGGAGCGCGCCTACGTCAACGCGGTCAACTGGATTGCCGATCCGGCCTGGCTGGTGTCCGATTCGATGAAGGACAAGCTGGCCCGGGGCGAAATCCGGCCCGGCGCCATCGTCGGCGCCAACCCGCAGGAGGCGCAGCACCTGTTCCGCCCGCTGTTGCGGCCCGATTTCGATTTCGCCAACATCAGGTTGAAAATCCAGGACGTGGAAAACCGCATCCAGTCGACCTTCTACAATCCGCTGTTCCTCATGGTCCATGGCCGGCAGGGCAGGATGACGGCGACCGAGGTCATCCAGCTGGTCGAGGAAAAGGCGTCGGTGCTGGGGCCGGTGCTCGAACGCTTCCAGTCCGAGCTGTTCGATCCGATTCTCGAGCGGGTGTTCAACATCATGGCCGAGGAGTACGGCATGATTCCGCCGCCGCCGGCCGAGCTGGCGGGGGCGGGTTTGCGGATAGACTACACCTCGATGCTGGCGCAGGCGCAGAAACAGGCAGGCCTGTCCGGCATGACGCATTTCCTCGCCGCCGCCGGCGAAATCACCGCCCGCTTCCCCGAGGCGGCCCTCAAGATCAATCCGGACGAAGCCATCGATCAGCTCGCCTATATCGACAATGTGCCGCCGAAGGTGGTGCGTTCCGACGACGAGGTGGCGAAGATCCGCGAAAGCGCGCTGGCCGAGCGCCGCCGGCTGGCCGAACTGGACGCCGCCGACCGCCTCGCCGGCGTCGCCAAAAAGTTGGGCGACACCCGGGTCGGGGAGGGGAATCTGGCCGAAGCGGCGCTGGGGCGGGTGCAGCGGTAGCGAAAACATTTTTCAGAAATGCCTGCGGATCGCGCCACGGCGCGATCCGTTTTTTCGCGGGCAAAGACCCTTGTGTCGCGGGAAGTCGGGGACATGTTGCGCCCTTGGCGGTTCAATTGCGTTACGTGTCCCCGAATTCCGGGTAAGCCTGGCAGTTCAAGCT
>JAVBRW010000419.1:0-13701 GCA_031547475.1 Planctomycetota bacterium | reverse complement strand
GCCCGGTACGCGAACAACGACAATGAGTCCATATCGATGCGGGTTTTTCGGGCCATGGTACAGAGGGCGGAGCTTCTTGAGGACAAGGGCGAGAAGATAGCGCTTCTTCAGGCGGTGGTTGAAAAAACCGGCAACCAGAGCAGCTTTTCTACGCGGTTTCTTGCCGACACTGCCATTCGGAAATTGGTGCAACTTACCGGCGATCCGGAAGTCGCGATTCGGTATTACGACAAGCTCGCCGACTCGAAGGACGAGAAAGAGGCGGTGCGCGCCCTGGAGGACAAGAGCAAGTATCTTGACGGCGCCGCAAAACTGGCGGTGTACGACGAAATCATCGCCAAGTACCGGAGCCGCGCCAATGAATTGGTGCAGGGCACCGTCATGGACGCCATGCTTGGCAGGGTGGAGCTTGTCGACGACAAGACAGAGAAGATCAGAATATGCGATACGATCATGTTCGGACTGCCGGAATACAACAAGGCAACGGTGGCGGGAAGAGCCAGAACCGCTTTCCGGTTGTGGACGAGATTGGTTGGTGACGAGTTCGGGAACCTCGAGGTTGTCGATGCGGAAGGACGTCGGCGCATTGATCGTTATCTCGCGACCTATCGGGACTATATGGATCCGTACGAACTCGCCACAGTCTTGAAAACGAAAATTGCGGCGGTGCCTGCCCTGTTCGGAAAGATTCGCTTATACGACGAGATCATCGATGTATGCAGAAAAGGATTGGCGGGATGGCCCGGAGGAGAGCATGCCGAACGCTATTCATTCATGCGTTCCAGTCTTCCCCGTACACTGGCGGATGCGCTGTTCGCCAAGGCAAAACTAATCACCGATCCCCTGGAGAAGGTGAGGCTGCTTGACGAAATCCTCGATCTGGCTCGACAGCCGAATTCAGACTTCCTGCACTGGACGGTTGAAAACGTCTTATCCGAAAAAGCGAAACTGACAAGCGACACGTCTGTGCAAAACACCTTCTACGACGAACAGATCGGCTCCGCCGCCACCGATGCGGAGCGGGCGAGGTGGTACATGCGGAAAGCGGATGCGGCCGGCGGCAAGAATGAAAAGAACGCCATCCGGAAGGAACTGGCGGCCAAATTCATGGACAGCACCGAATCCGAAGCGCGGGCGAAAGCCGCATCGGCCATCATTGCCAACGCCAGGGACGCATCGAACCCCCAGGAGGTGGCGAAACTGTACGATATGGTTATAGAAAAATTCGGCGACGACAACGATCCTGAACTGGCGTATCCCGTTGCCAAAGCCCTTGTCGCAAAGGCCCGCAGAGAAACGGTGCTGGAGGAAAAACTGCAGATCTACGATACCGTCATCGCCCGATACAAGGATTCAAAGGATTATAGCGCCCAAAGAATTGCCGACGAAGCCATTGCCGACAGGTTCAGGCTGCTGGATCCGGCTGCGGCAAAGCCGTAGCTATTTATTCGCAATAACGATGTCTCGCGACATACGTTTTTTTCATCATTTCTTGGCGAGCGCCGCTCCGGCGGCATATGCCTGTTCCAGCATGCTCTGGTATTCGGGCGAATCCTCGGCCGGCTCGCCGCAGCAGGCGAGGCTGGCCGTCAAATCCCAGCCAAAATTTCCCATTATGTCGTTGAGCCAGTCCATGCCGGATTTGAACATGTTCGGATCCTCCTGGTGTTGGGAAAAGATGGTGACAGCCTTTTTCCCCGGCTGGCGCGGATTGAATTCGCCGTCAATCATCGGGAACATCCGATCCATCCATATTTTGGTCTGGCCCGTGACCTGGTAGAAATAGATGGGCGATGCCACGACCACCGCCCGCGCCTCCGCGATGTCCCCGTACATCGGCGCCAGGTAATCCTTGACCGAACACCCGTATTGTTCGCGGCAATAATAGCAGCCCTGGCAGCCTCGGATGCCGCTGTCATTCAGATCGTATTCCTTGATCGTCAATCCCGCATCCATCGCGCCTCTCTCCAGCTCCCGCGCCAGGGCGGTGGTATAGCCGTTTTTGCGGGGGCTGCCCAAAAAGACGATAACCTTGCCGGTTGCCATAGCCGCTTCTCCTTTATCCATGTATTTTCATCGAGCCATCCATTTCTTCCTCTCGTCCTGCTCCATGTGTTCAATGGCGTAGCGAAGCGCCGTGCGCGGAAGGCGGCGGTGGAATTCGGCAAGGAAGCTGCGCAGCGCTTCCCGGTCGCGCTTGCCGGCTTCCCGCAGCATCCAACCGCTGGCCTTGTGCATAAGATCGTGCGGATGGTTGATAAACCGCTCGGCCAGCCAGAACGTTTCCTCAAGGCTGCCCATGCGCTGTCGCGAGTGGGTGGCGATCATGGCTGCCCGCTCGCGCCAGAGATTGCCGCTGTCGGCCCAGGTCGCGAGGAAGCGTCGCACTTCCCTGGTCGACGGTTTCAACGTGTTCCAATACGGCCCCATTATCTCGCATACCGAAAGATCGATCAAATCCCAGTTGTTGGCGCGTTCGAGATGCAGGTCATAAAACTCCACCAGCTCCCGCAGCGCCGCCTCCGAACCGGCCTTGGCGAGCGCCTCGGCGTGGTCGCACATGAGGAGCAGCGTTCCGAGCCGGACTTCGTGCCATTCCGATTCCAGCAGCGCGGCAAAATCGTCCAGCGCCAGCCGGCCGCGATAGGGTTTGACAAGGGCGCGGGTGATCGGTACCTTGAGGCCGAGGAATCGATCGCCTTCGCCGTACTGGCCGGGGCCGGTTTTGAAAAAACGCATGAGATGCGCCGCCTGTTCCGGATCGGCTTTGCTCTTGAACTCGCGCAGCAACTGTCCGGCAAGGCGGCTTGGGCGGGCGCTGGTCATTGGGTATAACCCTTCCTGGTTGTTGTGGAAGCTATTTACTGTATCCGAGAACGCCATTTTTGGGAAGACGTTTCGTTCTACAATGCTGTCGCAAGTGCACGCGTCGCGGAGGTGGGGAAGTATCAGGTCAACAAACATAATGGCTGCTATTTTGAAAGAACGCGAATGTTGTATCCCGCAATAGCAATCTGCATAGGCGCCTCGGCGGGCGCGATCGCCCGTTGGCAATTGGGAATGGCGTTGAACGCGTTTTTTCCCGCCATACCCATGGGTACTCTGGTCGCCAATCTGGTTGGTGGCTATCTCATAGGCTTTGCCATACCGTATTTCGAAGCATCCCCGCTTGTCGCTCCCGAATGGCGGCTTCTTTTCATTACAGGATTTTTAGGCGCGCTCACGACATTTTCGGCTTTTTCCGCCGAGACGGCGGAGCTTCTGCGCCAGGGGCGCTTCGGCATGATGTGCGGCGCCATGGCGCTGCATGTCGGCGGATCGCTGGCGATGACACTCCTGGGCATAGGGACATTCGCATTGCTGCGGCGATAAGTCGTCCTCAACGCCAGTGGCACGCCACCCAATGCCCGGGCTCGCGTTCCACCAATTCCGGCATGATGTCGCAGGCGTCGAAACGGTGGCGGCAGCGTCCGGCGAAACGGCACCCTTCCTTGGGCGCGATGGGGCTGGGAACATCGCCCTCCAGAATAATCCGTTCGCGGCGGTAATCCATCCGCGCCACCGGAATGGCCGAAAGCAGGGCCTGGGTGTAGGGGTGGAGCGGGTTTTTGAACATTTCCTGATAGTCGCACAGCTCCACGATCTGGCCCAAATACATCACGGCGATGCGGTCGGAGACGTGCTTGACCACGCTCAGGTTGTGCGAGATGAAAACGTAGGTGTAGCCGAACTGCTTCTGCAGCTTGTCGAGAAGGTTCAACACCTGCGCCTGGACGCACACGTCCAGGGCCGAGACCGGCTCGTCCAGCACGATGAACTCCGGGTTCATGGCGAGGGAGCGGGCAATGCCGATGCGCTGGCGCCGGCCGCCGTCCAGTTCGTGCGGGTACGACGTCACCAAACGCCGCGCCAGGCCGACCAGATCCATCATTTCCAGCACCCGATCGCGCATCTCCTTTTTGGAGGCGTAGACCCTGTTGACCAGCAGCGGTTCGGCGATCAGGTCGAACACCGACAGGCGGGGATTGAGGCAGGAGTAGGGATCCTGAAAAACGATCTGGATCTTCTGCCGCATCCGGCGCATGGCGGGCGCCGGCAGTTCCAGCAGGTTCGCCCCGTCGTAGTGCACTTCGCCCGAGGTGGGCTCGATAAGGCGGATGAGGCAGCGCCCCAGCGTCGATTTGCCGCAGCCCGACTCGCCGACCAGGCCGAGCGTCTCGCCCCGGTTTATGGTAAAGGACACCCCGTCCACCGCGTGCAACATGCCTTTGCCGGTTTTGAAATGCTTTTTAAGGTTGCGCACCTCGATATGGGTGCCGTTTTTCTTTTCAGCCATGATAGCCCGCCTTCTTCGCCATAACCGGGCAGGCGGCGAAATGCCCCGGCCGGACTTCGATCATCGCCGGCACTTCCCGGCCGCAGGATTCCACTGCATGCGCGCACCGGGGATGGAAGGCGCAGCCGGACGGCAGATCGGTCGGATCCGGCATGAGGCCGGGAATGACCTTCAACTCCTCCGTGTCCTCGTCGATGTCGGGCACGGAATCGAAAAGGCCGTGCGTGTACGGATGCAGGGGCGTTTCGAACAGCGCGCGGGTATCGGTGTATTCCACCACCTTCCCCGCGTACATGATGGCCACGTGGTCGCAGATTTCGGCGACGATGCCGAGGTCGTGGGTGATCATGATCATGGAGGTGTTGAGCTTCCGCTTCAACTCCTTCATCAATTCGAGGATTTGCGCCTGGATGGTGACGTCGAGGGCGGTGGTCGGCTCGTCGGCGATGACCAGCGCCGGTTCGCAGGACAGGGCGATGGCGATGATCACCCGCTGCTTCATGCCGCCCGAGAACTGGTGCGGATAATCGCCCGCCCGCTCGCGCCGGATGCCGACGAGTTCCAGCATGTCGTGGGCCAGCCCGAGCGCCTCCGCCTTGTTCACTTCGCGGTGCAGGCCGATCATTTCGGCGATCTGGGCGTCGACCGGAATGACCGGGTTGAGGCTGGTCATCGGATCCTGGAAAATCATGGCGATGCGCCCGCCGCGGATAAGGCGCATCTGCGCTTCCGTCTTGTCGAGGAGGTTTTCCCCTTCGAACAGGATACGTCCGCGTTCGATCCTTCCCGGAGGGTTGGGGATGAGGCGCATGATGCCGAGGGCGGTGGTGGTTTTCCCCGCCCCCGTCTCGCCGACGAAGCCGAGGGTCGCTCCGGCATGGAGCGTCAGGTTCAGGCCTTCCACCGCGTGCACCAGGCCGCTGTCGGTGTGGTAACGGATGACCAGATCCTCGATATGCAAAAGTGGCGCGTTGGTTGCGTTCATGTCTTCCCGTCTTATCGTTTCAGTTTGGGGTCAAGCAGGTCCCGGAGCCCGTCCCCGAGAAAGTTCAGGGCCATGATGGTCAGCATGATGGCCAGGCCGGGGAACAGCGTCAGGTGCGGGTAGCCCCGGATGAACTGCCGCCCTTCCGAAAGCATTGCTCCCCATTCCGGCGTCGGCGGCTGAACGCCCAGGCCGATGAACGACAGGCCGGCGGCGGCGATGATGGCCATGGCGACGCCGAGGGTCGATTCGACGATGATGGGCGCGAGGGAATTCGGGATGATATGGCGGAATATGATGCGGGCGTCGCTCCCGCCCACCGCCCGGGCCGCCTCGACGTATTCCATGTGGCGGATGGAGAGGACGGAGCTTCGGACAATGCGGGCGTAGCGGGGAATGCTGGCGATGCCGACGGCGATCATCAGGTTGATGATGCCGGTGCCGAGGGAGGTGGCGATGCAGATGGCCAGCAGGATGGACGGAATGGACAAGAGGACGTCCATGCAGCGCATCACCCACTGGTCGAGCCTGCCGCCGTAATAGCCGGCGAGGGCGCCGAGGGTGCTGCCGATGATGACGGCGAAGCTGACCGCCACGAACCCAACCAGAAGGGAAATGCGCGAACCCTGGATTATGCGGCTCAACACGTCGCGGCCGAATTCGTCCGTTCCCAGCAAATGCTCGGCGGACGGGTATTCCAGCGACAGCATGAGATCCTGCTGCGCGTAATCGTAGGGCGCCAGCACATCGGCGAAAATGGCGGTGAAGACGAGGGCGACGACGATCAATGTGCCGATCACCACCAGGGGACTGCGGAAAAAGCGCTTTGCCAGTTGCATGCGGCGGCCTCGGCGGCGCGTGTTGTCGATTTCTGCCATGCTTTCTTTTCCTACCTGGAAGTTACTTGTACTGCGCCCGGATGCGCGGATCGATGAAGCCGTACAGGAGGTCCACGAACAGATTGATTATGCTGGCGCCGAAGGCGATGAACAGCACGCCGCCCTGGACCACCGGATAGTCGCGCATCTTGATGGCGTCCACCATCAGGCGGCCGACGCCGGGGATGGAAAATATGGATTCGGTCAGAACCGCCCCTCCGAGCAGAATGCCGAACTGCACGCCGGCCACGGTGATGATGGGCAGGAGCGCGTTCGGGAGCGCGTGCCGGCAGATGACCTTGAGTTCGATCTGGCCTTTCGAGCGGGCGGTGCGGATATAATCGGAGCGGATGACCTCCAGCATGCTGGAGCGGGTCATGCGGGTGATCATGGCCAGGCTTTGCGTGCTCAGGGTGACGGACGGCAGGATGAGCGCCGGGAGCGTTTCTATGCCGGAGGAAGGCAGCCAGTGCAGTTCGACGGAAAAATAGAGGATGAGCAGAAGGCCGAGCCAGAACACCGGCATGGACATGCCGATCATGGCGACGATCATGGTCACGACGTCGAAGATGGAATACTGCCTGATTGCCGAGATGATGCCGAACGGCATGCCGAGGATGAGGGCGATACTGAGCCCGAGAAAGGAAATCTGCAGGGTTGCCGGCACGGCCTGCAGGATTTCGTGCATCACCGGCGCTTTGGTGATGTAGGAGCGGCCGATATCGCCGGCCGTCACCGCCTTGTAGACGTAGCGGCCGAACTGGGCGAGGAAGGGGAGGTTGAGCCCTTCCTTTTCGCGGAACGCGTCGATCGCCTCTTGGCTCGCGTCGTCGCCAAGGGCCATCCGCGCCGGATCGCCGGGAGTGAAGTAGAGAAGCGTGAACACCACGAAAATCACCGCCAGCATCACGGGAACCAGCAGGGCGATGCGGCGGAGGGCATATTTCAGCACAATGCGTCCCTCGCCGGCGACAGGGGCAATCAATAAGAGAGACCCGGTTGCCGAAATTGGGCGCGGTGCGGAACGGCCGCGCCCGGGTCAATGGTAAACGGTGTTTATTCGTAATACAGCGTGCTCAGGTTGTACAGGCCGCATCCCAGGCCGTTCGGGGACACGCCCTTCAGCTTCTTGTTGGCGACCAGCATGTAGTCGGGGGTGATGATCGGGACCCACGGCTTCAATTCGTTCAGGCGCTGCTGGATGTCCTTGTACATCTTTTCCCGCTCCGGTCCGTCGGGAAGCTTGGCCGCCGCGTCGATCATCTCGTCGATTTCCTTGTCCTGCAGACGGCAGTGCAGATTGCCGCCCTTCAGGTACATGGACGAGTGGAAGGAGGCGGAGAGGAAGCCGTCCGGGTCGGGCGTCGGGGAATAGTGGCCGAGCACGTACATGTCGTACTTGCCATCCTTTTCCTTGAACGCGTTGATCAGGGCCGCCCATTCCAGCGGCTGCACCTCGACGTCGATGCCGAGTTCCTTGAATCTGCCCTGAATGACGGTGGCGATGCCTTTGCGTTCGGTGCGGTCGTTGGTCATCAGGACCATCTTGAGGCCCGGCTCGACTCCTGCCTCTTTCAGCATGGCCTTGGCCTTCGCCATGTCCAGCTTCTGCGGCGGGATGGACTTGTCGGCATACTTGATGCCGGAGGGCAGGATGCTGCCGGGCTGCTCGCCAGTGCCGCGGTACAGGGATTTCTGGATGCCGGCGACGTCGACGGCGTAGGCCAGGGCCTGGCGGACGGCGGGGTTTTTCAGTACGCCCTTTTCGCAGTTGAAGCCGAGGTAGCCGTCCATCAGGTGCTTCCTGGGGTCGATGTAGATGGCCATGTTGCTGTCGGCCTTCAGGCGCTGCATATCGATGAGGGCCGGGTTGTTGATGATGTCGACGGCGCCGCTTTCCAGCTCCAGCGTCTTGATGTTGGACTCTGTGATGGTGCGGATGACCAGCGTCTTGAACTTCGGCTTGGCGCCGGAATAGCCGTCGAAACGGTCAAGAGTGATGCGGTCGCCCTTTTTCCAACTGACGAACTTGAAGGGGCCGGAGCCGACCGGATTCATGCCGTAGTCGTCCTTCAGCGTTTCCACCGCCTTTTTGTTGAGAATGCAGGCCCACGGCAGGGTCAGGTTCATGAGGAACGGCGTGGTCGGCTGGCTCAGTTTCAGATCGATGGTCGCGTCGTCGACGATGTCGGCCGCGATCATGGTGGAGAAGAAGTTGCGGGTGGCGCTGCCGGCCGGCGACATGGCGCGGTCGAAGCTGAACTTGACGTCCTCGATGGTGATCAGCTCGCCGTTGTGGAAGGTCAGGCCCTTCTTGATGGTGAAGCGGTAGGTGGTCGGGTCGACGATTTCGTACTTTTCCGCCAAGTCGGGAATGATATTGTAGTCCTCGTCCACCGTCACCAGGTTCTGGTACACGTGCTTGCAGACGACCCAGGAAAACAGATCGTTCATGGTCTGCGGGTCGATGGCCCGAGCGTCGGCGTTGGTGGCGAAGACGATGGTATCCTTGGTCGTCCCGGCCGAGGCGGCGGGATGGAACGCAACCGCCAGAAATGCGAAGAGCAGAGCGAATTTCATGAATTTGCGCATGTCCGAAACATCCTCCTGGAAATAAAAACCGCAACTGCCGGCCACATCGGCCGGACGGCAAACCATCTTCCAAAACTTTTTTAAAGTGATTTAAAAGCCTTCATTGTTTATACCCGAAACCATTCGTTCCTTCCCGTATTTTTTAACATCCAACGCAGCCGGATGTTACTCCGGGTTTCAGGTGTAGCGATTGTCTATACCGAATTATCCCGGCACAAGAGCCCGTTTTATGCCCGGGTCGGTGTTTTAGACGCCGGGATAACTCGGGATTGACCCGGACGGCAAGGAACCCAACAGGGGAAATCATGAAATCAAATCCAAAACTTTGACATCCGTCGAAATTGGGCGCGACGCGGAACAGCCGCCCACGACGCGCCCGGAACAGTGAAAAACGGTGTTATTCGTAATGCAGCGTGCTCAGATTATACAAGCCGCACCCCAAGCCATTCAATGCGTTTCAATCAATCATCATATGCAAAACTTCGACATCGGTCTCGCGCATGCCTTCGCGGGCCAGCCGGCCGACGTCGCGGATGGTTTCCTCGACACTGGCCTTCACGATGCCGTCCCCGGCCTGGAACGCATTGCTCTGCATGGCCAAATCGTGGGCCATGATGGCGGCGTCGACCGAGGAGGCGATTTTGGCTGCGCACGATCCTTTGGCGCCGTCGCAGACAATGCCGGAGACGTTGGCCAGCGTGTTGGTGATGGTGTCGGCGATCTGCTGGAAAGTGCCGCCGCTCATCCAGGTGATGGCGGCGCCGCTGCCGCAGGCGGCGCTGACCGCGCCGCAGTAGGCGGACAGCTTGCCGATGCCGGACTTCTGGTAGATGGCCAGGAGGTTGCTTATGATGAGCGCGCGGTACAGGGTCTCGCGGGGGACGTTGAGTTCCCGTGCGTATTCGATTACCGGCAGGGACACGGCCACGCCCTGGTTGCCGCTGCCGGAGTTGATGATGACCGGGAGTTCGCTGCCACCCATGCGGGCGTCGGAAGCGGCGGCGGCGACGGCCTTGGCCCGGGTGCGCACGTCGGGCCCCCTGGTGGCGAGGAGGGAACGGCCGACATTGGCGCCGTAGGCGCGGTTCATGCCTTCCTCGGAAATGCTGGTGTTGTAGGCGATCTGCTGTTCGAGAAGATCGCGGACCGCGTCCAGAACGCAGGTTTCGGCGAAGTGCAAAATGCCGGATACCGACATGAAGTCGCGGCTGTGATCCTCGCCGGCCGCCGTGGGCTGGTAGTTGCCGCCCTGGAGGATGACGCCGTCCTTTTCGATGCGCACGACCGTCGTGTGGCCGCCGGCTATTTCGACCACTGCCTTGTGCTCTCCGGCGTGGGCGGTGACGATGATATGGAGCCCCGGAACGCCTTCCAGCAGCCGGACGCGGCAAAAGCCGGCGCCGACGAGTTCGGCGGCGCGGTCGGCGTCCCGGGGAGTGACGGTGGACAATGTTTCCAGCCGCTTGTCCGGATCGCCGCCGAGGGTGCCGAGGACGGCGGCGATTTCCACGCCTTTCCGCCCGCCGGAATTGGGGACGATGACGCCCTTGACGTTTTTGATGATATTGCCGCTGCACTCGGCTTCCATGCGGTCGGGGAACACGCCGAGGGTGCGGGCCGCCAGGGCGCCGGCGTAGGCGAGGGCGATGGGTTCGGTGCAGCCGAGCGCCGGGACAAGCTCTTCGCGGAGGATATCGATGTATTTCTGGTTGTCTGGCATATTCATACCTGTTTATGCAACGCGCGATAAGGGAGACGGAGGAATCGGGGGACATGATGTTTATTTGCCGGCGGTATGGCAAATAAATTTCGTGTCCCCCGATTCCGGTTTCCACCGAAAGGCCTTCGGCAAGGAGCCGGATTGCGGGGACACGAAATTCAATTATTCAAACCGCCGAATAATTAAACATCATGTCCCCGCAATCCTAATACACCGGCCTGGCTTCGGGGCCGACGGGGCAGATGTATTTTCCGCCGGTGGCTTTGACATATTCCCGCCTGGCTTCGGCCAGGAGTCCGGGCTGTTCCAAAAGGCGGATGGCGCCGAGGGCCATGGTCTCGCCGGCGCACAGCATGCCCTTGTCGGCGATACTTGAGCCGCTCTGGCCGGTCAACTGCCACGAATGGAGCGGGGTGCCGTTGGCGTAGCAGGCGATGTTCAACTGGACGGTCGGCGCCGCGTAGGACACGTCCCCGACATCGGTGGAGCCCATGCCTTCGGACGCGACGCGCTTGTAGGGGGCGATTTCCTCGACCAGAGGCGCGTCGGCGAAGCGTTCGGGGTTCGGGTAGATTTCCGCGATCAGCCGCAGCCCCATGGCGATGTCGTCCGGCCTGGAGGTGGCGCGGAATTTGCGGGCGAGTTTGCGATCGGCTTCGTCGAAGCGGGGCGGGCCGACCTCGGCCAGCGCCTGATCGAAAACGCGGCCGAGCGCGTCGTTCGGCACATAATCGCACATGCCGGCGGTGACGCTGATGTCCACCGCGGTGCCGGTCATCAGGGCGGCGCCCCGGGCGACATCCTTGATGCGTTCGGATATGGCCAGCGCTTCTGTGATTTTCGGGGCGCGGATGAAGTATTTGACGCAGGCGTGGTCCTGGACGACGTTCGGCGCCTCGCCCCCGACGTCCTGATAGGCGTAATGCATGCGGGCGCCGGGAACGACATGCTCGCGGAGGTAGTTCACGCCGACGCTCATGAGTTCGCAGGCGTCCAGCGCGCTGCGGCCGAGGTGGGGGCTGACGGCGGCGTGCGAGGTTTTGCCGGCGAAGCGGAAATAGGCGCAGATGTTGGCCAGGCTGCTCGAGCCCTGGACCGTGTTGACATGGTTCGGGTGCCAAGTGACGGCGGCGTCGAGATCGTCGAAAAAGCCGTCGCGGGCGAGGAACATTTTGCTCCATCCCGCTTCCTCGGCCGGACAGCCGTAGTAGCGGATGGTACCGGCCAGCTTGTTGGCCTGCATGGAGGATTTCGTCGCGACCGCCGCGGCGAAGGCGGCGACGCCCAGCGCATTGTGGCCGCAGCCGTGCCCGGGCCCGCCAGCGACCAGCGGCTCGTGGTTGGCTGTGCCGGCCTTCTGGCTGAGGGAGGGCAGGGCGTCGTATTCGCCGAAGAAGCCGATGATCGGCTTGCCCTGGCCGAATTCGGCGATAAAGGCGGTGTCCATGCCGCCGACCTTTTCCCTGACCGCGAACCCTTCCTTCTTGAGTGCCGCGGTGAGATAGGCGGCGGATTTTTCCTCGCGGAAAAACAGTTCCGCCTGTTCCCATACATAGCGGCTGGCGGCGATGAAATCGTCTTTTTGGGCTTCGATTATAGTGCGGATTGCGGCTGCGGCGACCATGGATTCTCCTATGGATTTCCAACCAACAAAATTGCAAAATACAAATATATTGCCAGCTGCGCCCTTGGCCCGGATTTCTACCCGTCAAAGCGCATGCCGGCATTATGTCTTTTTAGAGTAAATATAATAGTGAAAACGATATGGTTCGATATGGGCCGCACCGTAATCATCCAAGCCGGAGGGAAAATGCGGACAAAGACTTGGTCTTTGATTCTCATTTTTTCTCATGCATTCGCAATTTTTCACATTTACTTTGCAGAATATGCAAAATTATTTATAATTCCTCAATCCGGTTTCACCGCACGCGCATTACGCTCGAAAAGTCGGGAATAAAGAATATCCGTAGGCAGTTTGGAAAGGGGCGGCCATGCCGCGCTCATGTGCAAAACACCAAAGCGAATCCTATCCCAACTGGGCGGATCCGACAACGCATTATCCCGAAGCGGCGGAAAATATCCGCGACTGGGAAAAATGGACCCATATCCAGAAAATGTTGGAGCTGCTGTCCCGGCATCTTGCCATCAACATTCTCATAGTCAGCCTGGACGGGTTCTGCGTCTGCGGAACCGGCCGCTATTACAACGGCATTCGTTTCAAGGTTCCGAACGACAGCACGCTCAACTATACGCTCCGGACAAGGCAGAGCACGCTCATGCTCAATCCCGGCGCGCACGACGTCTGCCAGTCGTGTTCGCGCAAGTTCGCCTGCGACGATGTCGCGAATTTCAGCGGCTCCATCGTCCTCGACGGGAAGAATATCGCGGTCATGCATATCGCCGCCTTTTCCATCGAGCAGCGCACCGAACTGCTCGCCTCCTGGAGCTGCCTGTTCGAACTGCTTACCGGCCTGGTCCGGTTCGTCTTCATGTCTTCGGAAAAGCAGTTCCTCGCCACCTCCGAGCAGGAGCAGGCGGCGCTGGATTTTCCCGGCCTGGTCGGCCAAAGCCGGGCCATGCGGCAGCTCCGCGAAAGCATCGCCAAACTCACCGCCTCCGATTTCCCCGTGCTGGTCCACGGCGAGTCCGGGACCGGAAAGGAATTGGTCGCGCGCTGCATCCATGAGCGCAGCCGGCGCGCGGGCGGCCCGTTTGTGGAACTCAACTGCGGTGCGATTCCCGAAACGCTTATGGAAAGCGTGCTGTTCGGCTACGAGCCGGGCGCCTTTTCCGGAGCCAGCCCGCAGGGCAAGCGGGGGCTGTTCGAGGAAGCCGACGGCGGCACTTTTTTCATGGACGAGGTTTCGGAAATGCCGCAGGCGATGCAGGTCAAATTGCTCCGCGCCCTGCAGGAGAAAAAGGTGCTCCGCCTGGGCGGCAAACAGACCCGCCCGGTCGATTTCCGCCTCATTGCCGCCACCAACAAGGATATGCGGGAAATGGTCAAACGCGGCGAATTCCGCGAGGATCTCTTCTTCCGGCTCGACGTGCTTCCCGTCCGCGTCCCGCCGCTTCGCGAGCACACCGAAGACATACCGCTCCTCACTCTCCATTATCTGGAAAAATTCCGAAAAGAGACGGGTAAATCGTTCCGGATGACGACCGAACTGCTGGAGCACATGGAAAAGTA
>JAVBRW010000223.1:0-7356 GCA_031547475.1 Planctomycetota bacterium | reverse complement strand
TCGTGATGCGCGGAAGCCGCCCGCCGGCCCGGCTGCCGGCGGCGGACGACGGTTTCGGCCGCCACCGCGGCGGGCAGGCTTTCGTCGATGAAGCGCCGGATGGCGGTCCGGGGCGAATCCCTGCCCGCGATCAGCTCCGCCAATTCGCCCAGAACCGCCTCGGGCGCGCCAAGAAAGATGCGCTGCAGCCGCAACTCGACCAACCCGTCCAGCCGCCGCGCCGACACCATGCGCCGGCGGTTGTCGGTGAGAGGGACGAGGACGGGCCGGCCGGAGCGGCGGCGCAGTTCATCCTGGAGTTCGGGTACGCCGCGCTCAGGCAACGCCGCCGTCCTCCCGCATCTCCTTGACCTTTTCGGTCGCCAGCTCGCGGAGCAGGTATTTCTGCACCTTGCCGCTGGCGGTCAGCGGATACTCGTTGACCATCCAGACGTATTGCGGCACCTTGTAGGGGGAGATCTTCGCCCGGGCGAAATCCTGGACGTCCGCGGCGGTGACGTCGGCGCCAGGCTGCAGGATCATGAAGGCGGCGACCGCCTCGCCGAACACCGGGTCGGGCACCCCCACCACCTGGACGTCCTTGACGCCCGGCATCTTGTAGAAGAATTCCTCGAGCTCCCTCGGGTAGACGTTTTCGCCGCCCCGGATAATCATATCCTTCAGGCGGCCGGTGATGCGGTAGTAGCCGTCCGTGTCCACCGTGCCGAGGTCGCCGGAGTGCATGAACCCGTCGGCGTCGATGGCCTTGGCCGTTTCCTCAGGCATTTTGTAATAGCCCTTCATGACGTTGTAGCCGCGGCAGCACAGTTCGCCCTGGGTGTTCGGCGGCACTTCGAGGCCGGTTTCCGGATCGACCACCTTGACGTCGCAGTGCGGCATGGCGCGGCCGACGGTGGCGACCTTCCGTTCGATGGTGTCGTCGACCGAGGTCATGGTGAAGGCGGGGCTGCACTCGGTCAGGCCGTAGGTGATGCAGATTTCCCTCATGTTCATGAGGTTCATCGCCTTTTCCATCCACTCGATGGGGCAGGGCGATCCGGCCATGATGCCGGTCCGGAGGCTCTTCAAGTCGAACTTGTCGAACAGCGGGTGGGTCATTTCGGCGATGAACATGGTCGGCACGCCGTAGAGGGCGGTGGCGCGCTCCTTTTCGACCGCCGCCAGGGCGTCCAGCGGATCGAACTGTTCGAGAATGACGGCGGTGGAGCCGTGGGTGAAAACGGCCATGATGCCGAGGACGATGCCGAAACAGTGGAACAGCGGCACCGGCAGGCAGACGCGATCCTCGGCGGTCAGCTTCTGGCGCTCGCCGATGTAGAAGCCGTTGTTGATGATGTTCCGGTGGGTCAGCATGACGCCCTTCGGGAAACCGGTGGTGCCGGAGGTGTACTGCATGTTGACCATGTCGGTGTTCTTGATTTTCGCCATGTTGGCGCGCAGTTTGTCGTCCGGCAGGTGGGAACCGAGGGACAGGAGTTCGTTCGTCGAATACATGCCCCGGTGCTTTTCCGGGCCCATGTAGATGATCGACCTGAGGACGGGGAACTTGTCCGTCTTGACCCGGCGGGTGAAGCTGGAGGTGTCGCGGATCTCGGGGGCGATTTCGTAGAGGATGTCGAGGTACGAATAGTTGCCGCCCTTGTAGCCGTCGACCAGGGCGAGCGCCTTCATGTCGGACTGGCGGACGACGTACTCGAGCTCGTGGCTCTTGTAATAGGTGTTGATGGTGACCGGGACGGCGCCGAGCTTGGCGGCGGCGAAGAAATAGGTGAGCCAGTCAGGGATGTTCCTGGACCAGATGCCGACGTGATCGCCCACGCCGATGCCTATTTCTATGAGGCCCTTGGCCAGGTTGTCGACGCGCCGGTTGAACTCCCTGTAGGTGAAGCGGAGATCGCGGTCGGGGAAGACGATGAACTCGCGGTCCGGATCGTTCCCGGCCTGCCGCTCCAGCAGATCGCCCATGGTCATTTCGGTGAAAACGGCTTCTTCGCTCATTGTCGCCTTCCTTTCGCTGATGCTCAATGCGCCGCGCCCGGAAAGCGTCCGGAGCGGGTGCGCAGGTTCGGGTTGTTTTCGTCGACCATGTGCTTCTCCAGCTCGGCCCGGACGGCGTCGGGGAGGGGCAGCGATTTCAGCGATTCGAAATCGTAATGCACCATGACGGCGTCGCCCTTGGCCCCGAGCCGTCCGTCCTGCCACGCCTCATGGTAGACTGTGAAGGAGGAGCGGCCGATTTTCCTGACGAAGGTGCGCACCTCGACGTCGGCGCCGATGCGCATCTGGGCCATGAAATCCACCGTTATTTTGGCGATGATGAGCCGCCAGCCGTCGAAATCGAGATCCGGATGGAACAGCTTGCAGATGGGCATGCGGGCGTTCTCGAACCACATCGGGAGCGCGCAGTTGTTGATGTGCCGCAGTGCGTCGGCGTCGCCGAAGCGCGGCGTGATGACCTGTTTCCACACTCTTCGTTTCCCTTTCCCCGTTTCGCGGATCGATTACGGTTTTATCGACGAGACAATGCGTTTCGCCTGATCGAGCGATTCGGCCAGGTGCACCGCCTCCTGCAGGCCGAGCATTTCGATAAGGCCGAGAACCTTCGGCCGCACCGCCGCCACCACCGCCCGGCCCTTCCTGTCGTCCAGGAGCTGGGTCAGGTTGACGATGGCGCCGAGGCCGGCGCTGGTCAGCGAATCGAGCCCGGACAGGTCCAGCACCATGCCGGCGACGCCGGCGTCCAGCACCCGGTTGAACTCCTCCTCCAGCAGGGCGAAGGAATTGGCCGTCATGTCGCCGGACAGGCGGACGAGGGCGGTGGTGCTGGCGATGGATTGGCTGGTGATCGCGAAGTCGGCCATGGTTACAATACCTTGAACGTCACGATGGTGGTGTCGTCGCGCATTTCGGCCGTGCCGCGATGGCGGTCGAGATCGGCCAGGAGGGCGCCGACGAAATCGTGGCTGGACAGCTCCCGGTTGCGGCGCAGGAATTCCCGCAGGCGGCGGTCGGAATATTCCTCGTTCGCCGGGTTCACGCACTCGACGACGCCGTCGGTGTAGAGAAGGACGCGGTCGCCCTGTTCCAGCAGCACGCGCTGCTCGCGGATGGAACGCTGGAATATCTGCCCGCTGTCGAAGCCGAGGGCGATGCCGCCCGGATTCATGAGTTCCACCGATCCGTCGGCGCGGGCGATGAGGAGCGGGGTGTGCCCGGCCGAGGCGCAGAGCATGGCGGAGTTCAGCGGATCGAGAATGACGTAGTAGGCGGTGACGAACATCCCTTTTGGGATGTCGACGGACAGGATGGCGTTGATCCGGGTGAGGGTCTCGGCCGCCGAAGCGTTCCCGGGCGCCACGAAGCGGAGAATGGCGCGGGTGGTGGACATGACGAGGGCGGCGGGGATGGATTTCCCCGACGCGTCGGCGATGACTATCCCCATATGCTGGCTGTCGACCGGCAGGAAGTCGAAGTAATCGCCGCCAATCTCCTTGGCCGGGCGGTAGCTGGTGTGCATGTCGAGGCCGCGGACGCGGGGCGTCTGGAGGGGAAGCAGGTTGTTCTGGATGCTCCGGGCTATGGCGAGATCGCTTTCCAGGCGGTTGTTTTCCCGTTCGTTCGCCCGCGCGACCCGGAGGCGCTCGGCCATGGAATTGAACGCCTGGGCGAGCATGCCGATTTCGTCCGGCTGGTTCAGCCCGGAGCGGCGGGTGAAATCGCCCTCGGCCATGGCGTGCATGTCGGTGGCCAGGCGGCGCATGGGCGCGGTGACGCGGCGGGTGGCCTTCCATGCCACCGCGACGATGGCGATGGTCAGGATGCCGGCAAGTCCCACGGCCATGAGCAGCATCGCCCGCTGCTCGCCTTCGTGGCGGTGGGTGCGCAGAATGACGCAGGCGGTGCCGACCTGTTTGGCCGGTTCGCTGTTCGACATGATGCGCGTCACGCCCCGCATCATCGGCTCGGGCGGAAGGTTGTCCAGGTAGTCGACGAACACCCGCATTCCCGCGATATCCAGCGACTCGCCGGACGGCGGGATCGCCTTGATCGACAGCGCGTCGAACTTGAACGAGGAATTGGCCGTTATGGCGAGAGGCTGCAGAGTGGCGTCCAGGATGAAGATGGCCACCAGTTCGGCGCTCGGCCTGGCGGAATTGACCCATTTGCCCATATCGGCGAGAATGGTTTTCTCCGCCGCCGCCTCCAGTTCCGCCTTGGGAGCGTATTCGTTGAGGTTGAAGCCGGTGGCGGCAATCCAGTCCTTGGCGCCGACGAACCCGTCGGCGTACACCCAATAGTCGCCGGCCAGCCATTCGCTGCGTTCGCCGTACGCGGGATTTCTTTCGAGGAATTCCTGCCGGGAGGACAGGAGGTGACGGCCCATCATGCCGAAAAGGAAGGCGGCGGTGGCGGCGTCGTTCCTGAGATCGGCGAGTTGCGTGTTCCGCATGCGCGACCGCATGACCAGGGTGGACAGGGTGAGGCCGAGAACCAGCGCCACCACGATGGGAAGAACGATGCGGGCCGCCAAGCCGCCGCGAGCGGGACGGGCGGTGAGGCGCATGGATTTGGCGGAGGGAAAAAAGGCGTCGGCACCGCGCAGTCCGGAATCGGGACCGATTTCACCGTTCACCACCCGACGGGACTCGTGATGGGTGCTCTCGGCGGCCTTGTCGGCGCCGGAACGCTTGCTCCCTCCATTACGCACATCGCCGCCCATGAATGTTCCCGTTTATTTACCATGTTTTCCATGCCGGCGGCGGCGTCCGCCCCGGTCGGTTTTTTCCGCCATCAAATCATAGCCTTCCCGGGCTTTTATGCAAGCTTCCACGAATTTTCCCGGCTCGTTGCCGCGACCTTCGATGAAAATTGCGCCATCGGCGTCCGGCGCTTCGTGGATGCTTCTCCCCACCGCCCAGCCGCCGTCCAGGCGGGAGTCGATCAACACCGATTCGGTGCCGCCGACCCGCGAATCGAGCCAGGCGAAGGCGACGGCGCTTTGCGCCGCCATGACGGCGTCGCGGCGCTTTTCCGCCTCCTCCCGGGGAATAGGGTTGGAAAAGCCGTGGGAGGGCGTATCCGCTTCCGGAGAATAGGCGAAGGCGCCGACATGGCGGAACCGGCCCTGTCCGACCAAATCGAGCATTTCCAGAAAATCCCGTTCGCTTTCGCCCGGAAAGCCGGTGAGAAACGTCGTCCGCAGGGTGAAATCGCCGGCGAAGCGCGCCAGCAGCTCGTCGACCCGCGCCCTGCCGTATCCCCGCCCCATGGCGGCCAGCATGGCGTCGGAGGCGTGCTGGAGCGGCAGATCGACATAGCGGCACAAGCGCGGCTCGGTCAGCAACAGTTCGATAACCCGGTCGTCCAGATGGGCGGGATGGGCGTACAGGAGCCGGATGCGGGGAACCGACACCGCGGCCAGCAGCTTTTCCAGCAAATCGGCGAGGCCCGAGGCGTCGCCCCGATCGCGGCCGAACGCCGTGGTGTCCTGGCCGATGACCACCAATTCGCCCACGCCCTGGTCGGCCAGGCTTTTCGCCTCGTCCAGCACCGCTTCCGGACTGCGGCTCCGCAATCCGCCCCGGATAAGCGGGATGGCGCAGTAATGGCAGCGGTTGTCGCAGCCGTCGGACAGCTTCAGATAGGCGAAGGACGGCAGGGTGGTGACGAGCCGCGCGCCTTCGGCCGGGCGCGCCGGCTTGCCGATGCCGGACACGGCGCCGGCGGGCCGGCGGTGGAGCTGGCGGATGTTTTCGCCCAATGCGTGCGGGGTGGACAACCCCCACACCGCGTCGAGGCCGGGAAATTCCCGGAGAAGCGCTTCGGGCGAGCGTTCGGCCCAGCAGCCCGCCGCCACCACTTTCAGCGGGCGGGACGATCGCTTTTTCAATTCGAGGTATTCGCCGATAACCTGCCTGCCTTCGCTCCGCGCTTCCTCGATGAATCCGCAGGTGTTGATGATGATGATGTCGGCGTCGGCCGGATCGACGGCGAGAAAAATGTCGCCGCCCAGGGTTTCGCCCAGCATCAATTCGGTTTCCACCAGATTCTTCGCGCAGCCGAGGCTGGCCATGAAAATTCCGGGCATGGGATATCGTTTCCTTTATTCATTGTTCGCATCAATCCCCGTTTTTGGTGTCCAGACAACGGGGTATCAGAACATTATACTCATTTTTTGCAGGGAGTGCAAAAACTATACATTCGTATAAGTCAACGTTTGAACGGGATATGCGAATTCTGCAATTTTTTGTAGGGTGATTATATTCAAGCAAATATATGATGTATAATAAATGTAGCCATATCAATTTTCGAACAGACAGTTTACGGCCGGCCTGTTTCAGTTATAATAAACTTATCCTAATACCCGCGATGCCAGGGTGGTGGGGGGGCATGGCGGCAGCTCCAATGGATGATTGGAGATGATTATGAACAGGTATGACATTGGGCGGCGAATCGAGGCCTACCGAGACAAGTTGGGAATGTCAACCCAGGAGCTGGCTGAACGGATTCAGCGCAGCCAGGCGACCATCAGCCGTATCGAAAACGGCAAACAGGGTCTCACCTTCGAATTGCTGTCGCGCATAGCGACGGAGTTGCGGATCCATCCCTTCGCCCTGCTGTCGGACGAACCGCTCCGGAGTTCGGTTCTGCTGCCGGCGTCGGGGAAGAGGGAAGGGGAGTACGCTCCCAACCTTTTGGCCAATGCGCTCCACAGCGGCCGCGTGCGTCGCAATCTGCGGATTGACGAGGCGAGCGCCATGCTGGACATTTCGGCAAGCGAGTTGGAAGCGATTGAGTTGGCGATCAGCGCACCCGAAGACCATTTGCTGGAAAAAATGAGCGTTCTGTATGGCCTGGTTCCGCGCCAGATGCGGATTCTGAAACATTTCGGCGACGATGTGCCGGATATCGCGCGGGGGCTCGCCTATCTCCAGCAAGTGTTTTCCCATATCTACCACATGACGAAAAAGGTGGAGGAAGGGTCAGAGAAGCGCGTGCTGGACAAGCTCAGGGACTTGCTGGATTCGGCCGATTCCGAATACCCGCTGCCTCCCGACGCCTCGGCCGACGATATCGGCCTGTTCCTCAACCGGCTGTCCCTCCACCTGGTCAATGCGCTGAAGGACAAGGAATTTCGCGGAAGAGTGCTGCAGATGGCGGGGATTGACAAGAGCAAGGACAGCATGAAGGACGCCATGATGGAAACGGAAGCGTTGAAGTGACAATGCATAATGAAGAATGAATAATTATTGCTTCCGATATCGTAGATGTTAGCCCGGGTTACAGGTGTAGCGATTGCCTATACCGAATTATCCCGGCACAAGATCCCGTTTTTCGCCCGGGTCGGCGTTTTGG
>JAVBRW010000372.1:0-3085 GCA_031547475.1 Planctomycetota bacterium | reverse complement strand
GAAATCGATGCGTTTGTCATGGATAAGAAACCGAATTTCAGGGCAGCGACGGTTTATTTAAGGCCGCATTCAACATCCAGGATCATTATCACCCAACACCGCCCCAACACCGCCCCCTCACCTCTCCGCCCACACCGCCCTGTTCTGCGCCACCACCGCCAATTCGGACGTTTTGAACACGTGTTCCTGCGTCATGGCGTTTTCCGTCCGGTTCAGACAGTCAAGAATCAATTCGCCGAAAAACGGGAACCCGACCTTGCCCCGCAGATTCTCCCGGATATTGTCCTTGTCGTTCACCAGGATGAGATTGTCGGGCTGGCGGGTGCCGCCGACATCGGTGTATTTCCTGAGTTCGATATAGCCGTGGGTGCCGAGTATGATGGTGCGGCCGTCGCCCCACACTTCCAAAGCGTCCGGCGTCAGCCAATCCATGCGGAAATAGCCCACCGCCCCGTTGTCGGTCACGAACGACATGTCGCCGAAATCCTGAAAGCCGGCAAGCTGCTTGTTGCGGTAATTGGCGACCCGGCTATAGCTCAGGGTCGCGTCGCGGGCGCCGGTGAAATAAAGAAGCTGTTCGACCTGGTGCGAGCCGATATCGCACAAAATGCCGCCCTGGCGCGCCGGATCGAAAAACCATTCCGGCCGGCTCGGCAGGCTGATGCGGTGCGGACCGAGGCCGATGACCTGCACCACCCGCCCGATGCGCCCCTCCTTCACGTATTCGCCCGCCTTGACCGCGCATTCGACGTGGAGGCGTTCGCTGAAATAGCCCATGTATTTGCGGCCGGTTTCCTTCGTCGCGCGCCTGGCTTCGACGATTTGTTCGAGGGTGGTGAACAGCGGCTTGTCGGCGAAGTAGTCCTTGCCGGCGGCCATGACCCGCATGCCGATGCCGGCCCGCTCGCGGTTGACGGCGGCGCTCGCCACCAGGCGGATTTTCGGATCGGACAGGATGGTTTCCAGGCTGTCGACCGGTTTCGCCTGGGGATAGCGCTCGATAAAATCGGCCACCGCCTTCGGGTTCGGATCATGGACATACGCCAGTTCCGCCCCCGCTTCCAGCAGGCCGTTGGTCATGCCGTAGATGTGTCCGTGATCGAGACGGACGGCCGCGAAGGGGAAAACGCCGGGTTCGACCACCCGCTTGATGACGCCGGTGGACACGGGCGCGTAATTGATGCCGTCGGACCGCTGGATGACCTGTGCCGGGCCTGCCATGGCGTTCTCCTTGCTGGACAGGGTTGGGGAAAGTTCAATATTTGAGCAATGTCTGCAACTGGGACGAAGCGGCCAACAGCCTTTCGGCGAAATAGGGAATCTTGTCGTCCATCACCCGGAGGGACGGCCCGCTCAGGCTCAGCGCGGCCACGACATCGCCCTCGGAATTGCGGATGGGCACGGCGACGCAGCGAATGCCGTATTCATGTTCCATATTGTCGATGGCGTAGCCGCGCCGGCGCGTCTCCTCCATGTCCCGGCGAAGCGCCGCCTCGTCGGTGATGGTGTTCGGCGTATAGGGTTTGAGACCGGCCGCCACCGCCCGGTCGAACGTGTCTTCGCCCAGAAAGGCCAGCATGGCTTTGCCGAGGCCGGTGCAATACATCTCCGCTTTCACGCCGACGATGAGGCGGGCGAAAATCCTTCCCTTCGGGGTGGAGCTGTCGATATAGATTATTTCGATGCCGGAAGGCCGGGCGAGGTAGATGGTTTCGCCGCATTCCTCCGCCAGCTCGTCCATGAACGGCTTGATAATCTGCTTGTCCTCGTCGTTGTTCATGAGAACGTTGGACAGTTCGAGGATCTTTTTCCCCAGCCGGTATTTGCCGCTGGCGCCGCTTTTTTCGATTATGCCGCAGAGCTGGAACGTGCTCATGACGTTGTAGACCGAGCTTTTCAGCATGCCGGTCAGATCGGCCAATTCCTTGACGCCGCGCTCCGGATGTTGCGCGTTGAAGAAGTCGAGCAGCTTGATTGCCTTGTACAGGGATTTTACCTTGGGACTGCCGTTTTCCACCGCTTCTCCAGAGACTGGGCCAAGGACGACGAATAACCGAAAGAAGGGATGATTATCCCTTGTCCCTCGGCAAATGTCAAACGATTTGAGGAACGTTTACATGCACGCTTTCATAGTGGCAAAGGTTTTCCGGGCCGAGGTTTCGGAATCGGGAAACATCAGGGATTCCACCGCCAGCGCCTTGTCGTAGCCGATGTCCCTGAGCGCCCGGACCGTTTCCCCGAAATTGTAATGCCCGTGCCCGGCGTACCAGCGATCGCTGTCGGCCAGGTGGACGTGGCCGATTTTGCCTTTCGCTCCCCGGATGGCGGCGGCGATGTCGGTTTCCTCGATATTCATGTGGAAGGTGTCGATGTGCAGCTTCATCCACGGGCTGTTGAAGGTATCGACGAAGGCGGCGGTTTCGGCAATGGTGTTGAACAGATCGCTTTCATACCGGTTGATGACCTCGAAGACCAGCATCACCTTGTCCCGGGCGGCGCTGTCGAGCAGGACGCGCATGCTTTCCCCGAGGTTTTTGAGGCAGGCGTCGCGGCTCGAACAGTCGCGGACCATGCCTTTTATCAGTCCGATTATAACAACGGCTCCAGAATAGTCCTTCGCTGTGACGATATGATCCTGAATACGCTTGATCGCGCGCTGGCGGACGGCCGGGTCGTCCGAGGACAGGAATATGCGGTCCTCGCCGTAGGCCGAGCCGGTGCCGATGGAGGACAGGGTGATCTTGCTTTGGTCGAACAGCTTTTTCAGTCCGGCGCGGTCGAGCTGGGCCGAATCGTGTATATGCAGTTCCATGGCGTCGTAGCCGATGGCGGCGGCGGCGGGAATCATATCCTCGTATTTGCCGCGGTAGACGAGGGGTGCGTTCGGGCCGGCTTGCGTTTTGCCGGTGACAGAGAGGATCATGCGCGTCTCCTTTTGTGAGATCATGATTTGGCTATGCCAAAGTTTATCGATAAATAAATGGTAGTCGGGTGAAATGGTTTGTCAACAGGTTTTCATCGTTGACGGATTTGCATGGAAAAGTTACGATAATATCGAGAAAATTGGTAAAACAATCGTTAAACC
>JAVBRW010000302.1:0-6265 GCA_031547475.1 Planctomycetota bacterium | reverse complement strand
ACCGCGTTCTGGCACGATTCGGCCGTAGTGGCCGAGGCCGAGGACGCGATTGCGAACGGCGCCATCGGCATGACGACCAACCCGTTCCTCATCAACGCGACCATCAAGGCGGATCCGAAAACATGGAAACCGCTGCTGGCCGATCTGCCCGCCTCCCTGAAGGGCCAGGAAAAGGCGGAGGAAATCATGCGCCGCGTCACCACCTTCCTGGCCGGCAAAGTGAAGAAATTTTACGACCAGACCGGCGGCAAACAGGGTTTCGTCTGCGCCCAAACGAACCCGAACAAGCCGTGCGACGAAGACACAATGCTGACCCAGGCCCGCCGCTACGCCAAATGGGCGCCGAACATCTGCATCAAGCTCCCCTGCACCGCCGGCGGCCTCCGGGTGTTCGAGCAGTGCGCGGCAGAAGGCATCAACGTCGTCGCCACCGTGTCCTTCACCACCCCGCAGTGCCTGGCCATCGGCGAAGCGTTCCAGCGCGGCGTCGACAAGGCGAAAAAGGCGGGCGTGAAACCGGGCATCGGCGTCGCCGTCCTCATGGTCGGACGCCTCGACGACTATCTCCGGGACGTCGCCCAGGACAACCGGGCCGAAGTCAAGGAATCGGACATCATCTGCGCCGGCACCGCCGCCATCAAGCGCGCCTACCGCGTTTTCCAGGAGAAGAAATACGACGCCATCCTCATGCCGGCCGGCTGCCGCGGCGCCTACCACATCGTCGATCTCGCCGGCGCCAAAAACATGACCATGTCCATCGCGCCGAAAATCGCCGGCATGCTGGCCGATGTGAAACCGCCGTTCGTCGAAAAAATCGACGAGGAGGTGCCGGCCGACGTGATCAAGCGCCTCTCCACCCTCAAGGAATTCGTCAAAGCGTACGAGCCGGACGGCATGAAGCCGGGCGAGTTCATCACCTTCGGCTCGACCAACCGCACGCTCACCCAGTTCGTCGAGAGCGGGTGGAATCCGCTCGAGGCATTGGACGTGAGCAAATTGTAGAATCCACGATTTAAGATTGCAGATTGTAGATTTAAGATTTATTCCTGTCAGTGGCGTTTGTATTGGGAAAAAATCTTAAATCTACAATCTACAATCTTAAATCACTAAAATTAAGGAAAACCCCCATGCCTACCTATTTTGATTGGATGCGCGAAAGCACCCCCTCCCGCTGGTGGCACGATTCGGCCATTCCGGACGAGATCAACGCGGCGCTGAAACTGGGCGCCGAAGGCGTCACCACCAATCCGGTCCTCACCTTCAAAAGCTTCCAGGCGGCGCCCGAATTCTGGAAAGCGAAAGTCGACGCGGTGCCGCAAACGCTCGAATTCGAGGAGCGGGCGGAAGCGCTCCTCAAGCTGGTCGCCACCTACGCGGCCGGCCAGTGCCGGGGCATATACGACAAGACCGGCGGCAAGCAGGGCTACGCGCTCGGGCAACTGAACCCGTCCCGCGCCGGCGACGCCGACGCCATGCTGAAACAAGCGCGCCGCATCCACAGTTGGGCCGAAAACATCATGATCAAGCTGCCCGCCACCCGCGCCGGCGTCGAGGTGGTGGAAAACCTGGCGGCCGAATGCATCCCGATCTGCGCCACCATCAACGTCTCGGTCGCCCAGGCCGTGGCGGTCGGCGAAGCGTACGAGCGCGGCGCCAAAAAGGCCGAGGCGGCAGGGAAAAAGCCGCCCCAATGCCTGGTCGTCCAACAGGTCGGCCGCCTCGACGACTATATCCGCGATCTGGCGAAGGACGGCAAAACCAACGTCCGGGAAGAAGATGTCATCCAGGCCGGCCTCGCCATGGCGAAACGCACCTACCAGATTTTCCAGGAGAAGAAGTTCCGCTCCATCATCATGCCGGCCGGCCTTCGCGGCGCCTACCACATCACCGAACTGGCGGGCGGCGCCATCACCTTCTCCATCCACCCGCGCGTGCAGAAAATGGTGCTGGACGCCGATCTGAAGCGCGAGCCGCGCATGGACAAGCCGATTGACAAAGGCACCCTGGATCGCCTGCTCCAGCTCGAGGAGTTCCGGAAAGCCTACGAGCCGGACGGCCTGGCGCCGGGCCAGTTCATCGCGTTCGGCGTGGTGCAAAAGCTCCTGTCGCAGTTCACCGAAACCGGCTGGGCGCCGCTGGAAGTGTACGGGTCGGCCCTGGTCTCGTCGCGGTGGACATAACAGTAATTCACAATTCACGGTTCACAATTCACAATTACCCCCAATGTGCGGTTTAATTGTGAATTTTGAATCGTGAATTGTGAATTCATCCTTCATGGTCAATCGTTTTTTGAAAGGTGGAATATGGGATTGAACAACCGCGTCGCCCTGGTCACCGGGGCGGGAAAAGGAATCGGGAACGCCATCGCCACGCGCCTGGCCGCCGACGGCGCCCGGGTGGTTATTGCCGACGTCAACGCCGACACGGCCAAGGCCGCCGCCGCCGAACTGGTCAAGCAGGGGAAAGACGCCATCGGCATCGCCGCCGACGTGTCGAAGCTCGACGATATCAAAAAGATGATGAAGCAGATTATCGACCACTACGGGCAACTGGACATCGTGGTCAACAACGCCGGCATCCTCCGCTCGAGCAGGCTGGAGGAGGTTTCGCCGGAGGAATGGGACCTGGTGCTGGCCGTCAATTTGAAAAGCGTGTTCCTGGTCAGCCAGCAGGCGCTTCCCCACCTGAAACAGTCGAAGTGCCCCCGCATCGTCAATTTGTCGTCCAATTCCGGCCGCATGGGCGGGTTCGAATCGAGCGTGTCCTACGCCGCGTCGAAGGGCGGAGTCATTTCCCTGACCTACGCCCTGGCCAGCCAATTGGCCAAGTTCAAAATCACCGTCAACGCCGTCTGCCCCGGCACGGTGGAGACAGACATTCTCAAGGACTACAGCGCCGAAGCCAAGGAACGGCTCAAAGCCCGCGTCCCGCTCGGCCGCCTGGGCGAGCCGAACGAAATCGCCGCCGCCGTCGCCTACCTGGTCAAGGAAGAGGCGGGGTTCGTCACCGGCTTGATGCTGGACATCAATGGGGGAGTCTACTTCGGATAATTCACAATTCACGATTCACAATTCACAATTAAACCGCACTTTTGGAAAAATTGTGAATTGTGAATCGTGAAGTCCATATCGGGTGATCGCATGGACAAGCCGGCGCGAAAAACAACGTTGAAGGATGTGGCGCGGGCGTGCGACGTCTCGCCCATGACCGTTTCCAAAATGCTCAACGGCAAGGGCGGCGTGTCGAAGGAAACGGCCAAACGCATCTGGAAAGCGATACGCCAGCTCAATTACACGCCGAACATGATCGCCAAAAGCCTGCGGGTCAACAAAACGCTCACCTTCGGCGTCGTCACCTCCGACAGCTCGGAACTGCTGTTCCCGAAAATGATCAGCGGCATCATCGACGCCGCCACCGCGAGCGATTATTCCGTCGTCATCGCCAATTCCAACCAGAACCAGGCCCGCGAAGACCAGTCCATCAAGGTGCTCCTGAACAAGCGCATCGACGGCATCATCCTGGCCGCGCCGTTCCGCGTCGATATGGAACGGGTGGAAGCCATACAAAACTTCGGCATTCCCCTCGTCCTGTGCATGCGCTCGACCGAACTGCCGATCGATTTCATCGCCAGCGACAACCACAACGGCGGCTACCGTCTGGTACAGCACCTGATCGACACCGCCACGCCGGAAAACCGCGAATTCCATTTCGTCAACCTGCCCCGCGATCACCACAACGGCCAGGAGCGGCTCGTCGGCATGCGGCAGGCGCTGGCCGACAACCACATCCAATACGACGACAATCGCGCACGCTACGTCAAGCCGGCGTTCGAGGCCGGCACCGCCGCCATGCGCGAACTGATCGGGAACGGCCTCCGGCGCGGAACCGTGGTGTGCGGCTTCGACGTCATCGCCGTCGGCGCCATCCAGGCGGCGCTGGAAGCGGGACTGCGGGTGCCGGAAGACGTGCGCGTCACCGGCTACGACGATATCGAAATGCTCGACTACCTGAACGTTCCCCTCACCACCATGCGCCAGGACGTCTACCGCATGGGCCAGGAGGGCGTGCGCATGCTGCTGCGGCGCATCGAGGAGCCGAACGGGCCGTTGGCGCAAATACGGCTCGATTGCGAATTGGTTCCGCGCCGGTCGACATGACGCGTGCGAACACGAGCCATGGAGAACAACCGCATTTTTGCAGAAATACTCGCGCGCCGAATTTTTCCCCCAATACTCCCCTTCTTCGCGCCCACATGATATCTTTTTGCGGCAAATTAATCGACCCCGGCTGCATCGCACCCGCTTCTATACGCCTTCATATACCCCGACACCCGCCATCCAGGTGTCGACGGGGAACGGCGCGACCGTGCAAATGGATAAAATTCCCGCCAAACCGCTTCGTTTTTTTATGCATAACCATATTATTCAAAAATACCACAACCGTTTATTGAAATTGCTTTTATAATATATTTACAAACATCCGTTCTTTATAAGCATGATTAAAACCACCAAAGTCCCGTAAAAACACTGGACTTGAGGTACAATGAATATGTATAGTTATATACTAAAACGCGCGCGGAAAATTGTTCGCATGTGAAATACTGTAAACAAGTTGCTTATAATTCCGGGTGCCAACCGGCAGTATTATAATTCAACGATTAAGCGGTGCATTGCTTTAGTTGATTATACGAAAATGTAGCCTAGAAGTATCTACAGGGTTTTCCAATTTACTTGAAGTTACAAATTTTTAAAACGCGAAACACAGCGCAAGCAGAGTACGGAACGCATTATTTTGGCACACATGACTTGCTGTAAAAAGGGGAAACAGTGGCGGTAGGAGAAACTCGCAATACACCCACCTCGCCGGCGTGGCGCGGTCACGCTGAAATGCAAGTGGTGACAAAGCCGGAGAACAGAAATTCACTGAGAAGTCTGAAATGCAGAAATCGCAAGCTTGTCCTGTCTTACATGCGCAACGCCAACACCGTATCGGTCAACGAAATCTCCCGGACAACCGGGCTGAGCAAGATGACGGTGCATAAAATCATAGACTATTACCTCGACAACGGCATGATCATGCTCGCCGGCAAAGGCGAGTCGACGGACGAGGGCGGCAAAAAACCCAATCTGTTCGCCTTCAACCCCAACTGCCGATACCTGTACGCGGTCAAGCTGGGAGACGGTTTCATCAGCCTGGCCGTCGCCAACCTCAAGGGCGAACTGATCGTGCCGCGCCATATCACCCGGGTAGGCGATATCAGCTTCGACGAGGTCATGGCCACCATCCGCCGGCAGTTCGACGCCATGCTGGCGGAATACCGCCTGCCGGCGGAAAACTGCCTGGCGGTGGTCGTCGGCTGCAACGGCGTCGTCGATGTGGAAAACGGCGTGTGCCTCGCCCATTACCAGCATCCCTCGTGGGGCACCAACCTCCCCATCCGCGCCAGCCTGGCAAACCATTTCCCCTCCAATGTCCCGATATACGTGGACAGTTGGTGGCGGCATCTCGCCAACGGAGAAATCGTCTTCTCCGGCGCCGCCAACCGCCACCGTTTCTTCCTGATGGGCAATTCGGGGGATTACATTTCCGGCGGCATGGTGGCGGACGGGCATGTCCTGACCGGCGCCACCGGCTTCGCCGGGGAAATCGGCCATATGGTGATCCGCCCCGACTCGACCGAACAGTGCATTTGCGGCGGCACCGGTTGTTTCCAGTCCCTGGTCCTGCCGGCCAAGGTGGCGGAAAAGGCGCTGGAACGGCGGACCGAATATCCCGATTCGCTGATTTTCCGCGACTGGGACAGCCCGGAACCCCTGTTCCACTCCATCGTCAGGGCATCGAACCGCGACGACGCACTCGCCTGCCTGCTGATGGACGAGACGGCTTCCCATTACGCCGTCGCCATCAACAACATCGTCCAGACCTGCGATCCCGGCTTGGTGCTGCTGTACGGCGATTTGGCGCACCCGGAACCGGGCGAATACTTCCTCGCCCGACTGCGCCGGAAAGTCAACGGCCTGACCATGCGCGGCATCGACAAGCGCACGCAGATTGAATACACCGCGGTGAACGACGACTGGGCGATCGTCGGCGCGGCCACGCAGATTGCCGACGCGCTGTTCGCGGCGACGACATAACCGCAATGAACAATTACGGGGTAATGAAACAATTAACCATTCTCCCGGGAACCTGCGCCCTGAAAAGGAAAATTGTCAACTGAAGTTTTGTAAATTCGGATTTGAACCGCACGGTACAGTCCCGTAGC
>JAVBRW010000241.1:0-5734 GCA_031547475.1 Planctomycetota bacterium | reverse complement strand
TAAATATGGGAGAAATGAGCGCTCTGGCGCTCCATACCATGACTGAGCTCGCCAACATTCACCTTGCCGATGCCGACGGAAGGCTGAGCGTTGTCGCGTTGGCGGAACGGCTGGAAGCCAGCCGCCATACGCTCCACAAGGTGGTTACCCGGCTGGTCAATGCCGGCCTGGTCGATAGCGCCAGGGGCCCGAGCGGGGGCATCAGGCTGTCGCAACCGCCCGGCCGGATCAGCATACTTCAGGTCATCGAGGCGGTGGAGGGGAGGATCACGGCCAACGGCTGTCTGTTCGAGCAGCGGGTGTGTCCGTCGAGCGCGTCGTGCGCTTTTTCCGCGCTGACCTGCGGAATGGAAAATCATATCAGGGAATATTTCACCAACACCAGTCTGGTTGATTTGATCAACGAGAATTCATTGAAGAGCAAGGGAACGTCATGTCTATGCACGAGCGGAAAATAGTACAAATCGACGCGGAAAAATGCAACGGTTGCGGCATTTGCGTCAATTCCTGCGCCGAGGGCGCCATACAGATGGTCGACGGCAAGGCGAAACTGGTTTCGGACAACTACTGCGACGGGCTGGGCGCCTGCCTGGGCCCTTGTCCGACCGGCGCCATCAGCATAATCACCCGGAAAGCCGACGCGTTCGACGCCGAAGCGGCGGAAAAGCATGTCGAACGCCTCCGGGGCGGCATGCAAAAAGAGCCTGCCGGCGCCGTGCTGCGGAACGCCCTCGACGAGGAATCGGCCACGCCGACCCCGCCGACGCTGGGCTGCGGCTGCCCCGGCAGCATGAGCCGGAGCCTGAAACAGCCCGCACCCATGGCGGCTGCGTGCGGCTGCGGCTGCGATTGCGCGGACGAGGATGAGAACAAGGGCGTACCGGCGCAGTCCGAATTGATGAACTGGCCGGTTCAGCTCAAGCTGGTGCCGGCCGGCGCTCCCTATCTGAAAAACGCCGACATTCTGCTGGCCGCCGATTGCGCGGCGGTGGCGGCGCCGGACTTCCACCGGCGTTTCCTCCATGGGCGCCCGGTCATCATCGCCTGCCCGAAGCTGGAGGAGAATGAACCGCAGGTGCGCAAATTGGCGGAAATCATCCAGGCCGCCCATCCCGCCTCCATTACCGTCCTCCGCATGGAAGTGCCGTGCTGCGGCGGGTTGGTCCGCATCGCCGAGGAAGCGATCCGGCGGGCGGGAGGGAACGTGCCTTTACATAAAGTTGTCTTGGGAATCGACGGCGGAGTTCAGTGAGAGTCAATTTTAACAATTGGCGATGAAGGTGTGGATGATCGGACGGGTTATCTAACAGATATCATAAAGGATATCCGACGTGCCGATAAATTAACCGTTCCCTATAGTGACCAAAATTTGCAAAGTGGCGACTGGGCCGCCGATCGCCGCTTTGCGAAAATTCTTTATTTATTCATCCATAATTCGTTGTCAATCGTTGGAGACGGGTTTACCGACACAGACGCGCGAGGGGAAATCGTTGCGCCAGATTTCAAGGAGAAGCCATGTTTTGCTATCAGTGTGAACAGACCGCATCCGGCACCGGGTGCTCGAGGAAAATGGGCGTGTGCGGCAAGCCGGCCGACACCGCCGATCTCCAGGACCTGCTCCTGGAAATGGCCGCCGGCGTAAGTTGCTACGCATCCCGCCTTGCCGAGCGGGGCGACAACGACATGGAGGCGGGACGCTATGTCATCCAGGCGTTGTTCACCACCGTCACCAACGTCAACTTCACCGCCCCTTCCATTGCCCAGTGGATCAAGAAGGGCGCCGCCATCCGCGAACGCCTGGCCGCCAAATACGCCAAGCTGCCGGACGCGGCCAGGGACGCGCAGCTTCCCGTCGCCGCCACCTTCACGCTGGCGGCCGATCAGAAGGGCATGGAAGAGCAGGCGGCCAACTTCGGCATCGAAGCGCGCAAATCTCGGCTCGGCGAGGATCGCGCCGGCGTTCTGTTCATGCTGGTTTACGGGCTCAAGGGCGCCGCCGCCTACGCCGACCACGCCATGCGGCTCGGCAAGGAGGATCCGGCCCTGTATAAAATGTTCGAGGATCTCCTGGTCTATGCCGCCAGCGAGCCGAAGGAACTCGATGGATTGCTGGGCGCCGCCCTGAAGGCGGGAGATCTCAACCTCCGGGTGATGGAACTTCTGGACGCCGCCAACACCGGCACCTACGGCCATCCGGTCCCGACCAAGGTACGGATCACCCCGAAAAAGGGAAAGTGCATCCTGGTCTCCGGCCACGACTTGAAGGATCTCGAGGATCTGCTGAAAGCGACCGAGGGGAAAGGCATCAATGTCTATACCCACGGTGAAATGCTTCCCTGCAATGCCTATCCCGGCCTGAACAAGTATCCCCACTTGGCCGGCAACTACGGCGGCGCCTGGCAGGATCAGCAGAAGGAATTCGCCAAATTCCCCGGTCCGATTGTATTGACCACCAACTGTCTCATGCCGCCGAAACAGGAGTATATCGACCGCGTGTACGCCACCGGGCTGGTCGATTTCCCCGGCGTCAAGTATGTGGAAAACGGCAAGTTCAAGCCGGTGGTGGACGCCGCCCTCGCTCTCCCCGGATTTGCCGAGGACGGGCCGGAGCAGTTTATCACCGTCGGGTTCGCCCGGAACGCGGTGCTGAGCGTCGCCCCCGCCGTCATCGACGCGGTGAAGTCGGGCGCCATCAAGCGCTTCTACCTGATCGGCGGCTGCGACGGCGCCAAGCCCGGCCGCAACTACTATACCGAGTTCGCCGAAAAGCTTCCGAATGACACGGTCATCCTCACCCTCGCGTGCGGCAAGTACCGGTTCAACAAGATGGATTTCGGCACCATCGGCGGCATTCCGCGCCTTCTCGACATGGGGCAGTGCAACGATTCCTATTCCGCCGTCCAGGTGGCGCTGGCCCTGGCCAAGGCGTTCAACTGCGGCGTCAACGATTTGCCGTTGTCCCTGATTATTTCGTGGTACGAACAGAAGGCGGTGGCGGTCCTGCTGACGCTCCTGCACCTGGGTATCAGGAATATCCACCTCGGACCGTCGCTTCCGGCCTTCGCCACCCCGGCCGTGCTCCAGGTCCTGGTGGACAAGTTCGCCGTCAAGCCGATTGGGAATGCGGAAGAAGATATCAAGGCGACGCTGGCGGGCTGAGGCGTTGGATGGGTAATAATGCGGCGAAAAGGGTACAAAACAAAAACGGGGCCGGCTGTGTGCCGTCCCCGTTTTTTTGAGATTGCCTTCTTGGTGAAGCGGTGTTGGCAAAATGCCTATTTCTTGATTCCACGCCTGAATTCGTTCAGGTTTTTGCATGTTGCGGCAAGGGCGGTGAGGGTATCGAGTTCGGACCAATTCGTCTGGCTGGTTACCGCCTTTTTAAGCGAAGCGGGCACGGAACCGAAACGGGTTTCCAGGTATACAATGATTGCTTCCGCTTTTCCTTCCGCTTTCCCTTCCGCTCTTCCTTCAACCCTGCCTTCGCGCCGCAATTGTTCCGCAGTTGTCATAGCCATTGCTTCGGCCTCCTTCCGGTTGAATAATCTTCCGAATGCGCGGATATAAAATCCTTTGGCATTCTTGAATGTGAATTGGGCCGAGGCGTATCGCAGCAACGCCACCATCCAGCCTTTTGCCCGTTCGTCGCCTTTTGCCTGCGACAGCACTTCGGTAATAGTGTCGATTTGCTTTTCCAGATTGCCCGAACCTGCCGCCCGCAATGCTTCCAACAACGCCCGCAACGCCGGCAAACCTTGAATCGCATCCGCCGGAATAGCCGCCAAATCGATGAGAAACAGCGGGAAATCCAATACTTCCGGATTCACGCCCGGAACTTTTTGAACCAGATCCGGCATGCGGGGAAATTCCTTCCACCGGGTTTTGCCATGATACAGCACCACCGCCACGGGATAGGGGAACGCTTCGATGCGTTGGCCGTCCGCCTTCGCTGCAAGCAGCTTTTCGTACGCGTTGACAATATAACGGAGCAGGCGGAAACCGATCATCCGATCCTTTTTCGACTGGTGCTCGAAAAAGATGAACACTTCCGACTGCCGGTCGCTGTGCTTGAATGTGGTGGAGAAACGCAAATCCCCGACATACTCGGACAACGTGTCGTCGACCGTGTCGGTGGATTCGCATTTGAGCCGATCCAAATCCAGCAAATCAATCATGCTCGGATCGACATAGCGCCGCAGCAAATCGGCGGTCAAATCCTCGGCGGCGAGAAAATGCCGCGCCAGCGTGTCATGCGGATGAGGAACGGCCGCTTTCGCCATGCAGTCTCCAGGTTTCCGGTTCCAATCAACATAAATATAGGATATTTCGGCGCCTTAGTCAAATAGTCCGTATCGGGCGATTCTTTGACGGCCACTATTTTTTCCTGAAAGGAAACGCGTACAATAGGGAAGTAAGGGGAAGAACGTTATCGGTCGCCGTGCGCCCCAAAAAATGTTTATCGGATACCGGAAGCCGCTTTCATGCGCAGATTGAAAAAATACGGCAAAATCGCGCTGCTCGCACTGCTTGTCGCCGCCGGATTGGCAGTGGGCGGGTTGTATTGCCTCGATTGGCTGTTCCCTTTTCCGGTCGAACGCATAGACGATCGGCTTTCCGCCGGACTGGCAATGCTGCGGGCGAAAGACAAATCGGTCATTTCCTGGCGCATCGACAACGAGGAGAACCGCCGCCTCGGCGTCAAGCTGGACGCGGTGTCGCCATGGCTCGCAAAGGCGACCATCGCGGCGGAGGACAAGCGCTTCCGCTCCCATTATGGCGTCGATCCCGTCGCCGTCGCCCGGGCCATTGGTCAGAACATCGTGTCGTGGCGCCGCGTGTCCGGGGCCAGCACCATCACCATGCAAACCATCCGCCTGATGTGGGACCGCCCGCGCCGCTATGATTCGAAAATCATCGAATCGTTCCGCGCCTGGCAGTTGGAACGTTTGGCGGACAAGGACAAAATACTCGAAATCTATTTCAACCTCGCCCCCTACGGCGGCAATGTCGTCGGGGCGGAAGCGGCGGCGCGGCATTATTTCGGCAAAAGCGCGGCGCAGCTCAATCTGTCCGAAGCGGCTTTGCTGGCCGGACTGCCGCAATCGCCGTCCAGGCTGAATCCGCGCGTACATCCGCAGGCGGCGCTCGCCCGGCGCGATTTCGTTATTTCCCGCATGCTGGAGGACGGCGAAATCGACAGGCGCCAAGCGGACGCCGCCTGGCGGGAAGGACTCGAACTGTCCCGTTCCGCCCACCGGGTGGAAGCGAGCCACTTCGCCGATTTTGTGTACGCGCAGTCGCGGGGCAAGTTCGACAACCGCACGGTTATCGACACCACCCTCGATCCGGAACTCCAGACCGCCGCCACCCGCCTCGCTTCGGCCAAGGCGGCCGAACTGGCGGGAAAAGGCGTGTCCGGGCCGGCGGTGGTCGTGTTGTCTCTGGCCGATTCGTCCGTTCTCGCCTACGTCGGCAACGCGGCGCCGGGCGGCTCGCCGGGCCGGCTGGTCGACGGCGCGCGGGCGCGGCGGCAGCCGGGTTCCCTCATGAAACCGTTCATTTTCGCCCTCCTGGCCGAGCGGGGCGGCATCGCGCCGTCGACCCGGGTGTACGATTCGCCCCAGGCCTGGCGCGATTACGCTCCCCGCAACATGGACAGGGAATGGCGCGGCGCCATGACGGCCGGGGACGCGCTCCGCGAGTCGCGGAATGTGACGGCGGTCAAACAGCTTGA
>JAVBRW010000377.1:0-2742 GCA_031547475.1 Planctomycetota bacterium | reverse complement strand
GGTTTAGAAAATGACAATCTTGAGAGGCGCCCACCCGACCCTTCGGGCCCCGGGCAGGATCCGCCGGGGCTTCCGTGCCTTTTCTTTGGAAAGGAACGGGGGCCTCTATTGGAAAGGGGACCGTCGGCAAATTTCAAATCTCAATTCTTAATTCTTAAATCGTAAATGGAGTTCACCCCCATGCTCGCCTGCCGCCCCATGCTATCGTTCGCTCTCGCCGTCATGGCCGGAGTGGTGGCGGCACGGTACCGGCCCGACATTTTAGAGTACGCACTATACGGCTGGCTGGCTTTTTTCGCGCTGGCGGTATGGTTTTGCCTGACGCCGAAGCCGTTGCCCGCGCCGCCGGAAACGCTGCCCGTCGGCTATGCCGAACACATATTCGCGCGCCCCGGATTTCTCGCCCGGCGCGGCCTGAACCGGTTCGTCCTGATCGCCTGCTTCGGTTTCATCTTGATCGCCGCTTCCCGACAAAATCAATGGCGCGAATATCTCTCCCCAACCCGCCTGCCGGAAGCGCGCTGGTTCGACGCCCACCTGATAGCCCTGGCGCCCATCCGCGATCACGTCGACGAGACGGGCGCCTGGCGCGTGCCCGCGATCCTGATCACCGTCGACGGCAAGCCGGCGGACGGCCCGCCGGTGCGGCTGTCGGGGCGGGGCGACGCGCCGTTCCGGCGGGGGGACATCATCCAGACGCGGGTGAGGCGGGACGACATTTCGCCCCGACCGTACCCGGGCGCCTTCGATTTTCGCGGCTGGCTCGAACGGGACGGCCTGGCCGCGGCCCTGACGGCGGAGCCGAATCGGCGCGGCGGCGGCGCCTACACGGTGGCGGCGATGGACGATGTTTCGCCCCTGACCCGCATCCGGCGCGCGGTCGATGTCGCGCGATCCGCCGCCATCGGCGCGACCCTTCGGAACGGCGGCGAGGACGGTCCCATGCTGGCCGCCATGCTGTACGGCTATCGGAAAGACATGGCGGACGATGTCCAGGGCGCGTTCCGCCGGGTCGGCATCGGGCATGTGCTGGCCATATCGGGGCTGCATGTGGGGCTGATTGTCGGGCTGCTGTGGTGGCTGTCGGGCTGGTTCAATTTGGCTATACGCTGGCGCGCGCTGTCGTGCCTGGCGCTGGCGATAGTGTATTTGGGGTTGTCGGGCGGACAGGTGGCGGCGGCCAGGGCGACGTTGATGGCGGTCATCCATCTCGTCGGCATCGCCGGCGGGCGGCGAAGCGATATGCTCAATTCGCTCGGGGCGGCGGCGTTTTTCATCGTCCTGGCCAATCCCGGCGCGCCGTTCGACGTCAGCTTCCAGCTCAGCTTCACCGCCGTCGTCTTCATTTATCTGGCGCTCCGCCGCGAACCCGATCGCAACCGCGCGGCGGCGGAAAGGAAAAGCGGAACCGTATCGCCCGCGTGGCGGCGGATTCGCCAGGAGCTTGTCTCCCTCACCCGCCTGAGCGTCGCCGCCGGGATCGGTCTGTTTCCCATCATCGCCGTCGTGTTCAATCAGGTGAACCTGATCGGCCTCCCGATCAACGTCGTGGTCATTCCCCTCATGTCGCTTGTCCTGGAGGGCGGATTGCTGCTGCCGCTCCTGGGCTGGATTCCCGGCGCCGCCTTTGTCCTCCGCCTGCCCTCGCGGCTCCTGACGATTCTCGCCATGGAGGCGGACAGGCTGCCGTATTCGTCGATACCCGCCCATGCGCCTTCCGGCATATGGGTGTTCCTTTTTTATGCGTTTGTGCTGCTTCTATTGGCTCGGAACATGGTGGCGAATCCGCTGTGGCGACGGCGCTGGACCGCCGGCGTCGGCGCCGGCCTCGCCTTGTCGCTGGCGGGCATGATCGCCGGCATGGGATCGGCGCCGCCGCCGCCGGGCGGGCGCGTGGCCGTGCTGCCGTCGCGGGGCATGCCGGTCATTTCCGCCGAGTCGGCGGAGGGCGGCATCGCGCTATTGGGAACGTTCGCCCGCTTCGGCCTGAACGAGGCGGAGTGGTTGCACCATCTGCGGCGCGGCGGCGCGGTGGGCGTGGTGGCGGTGGGCTCGGGGAAACCGGCCGATTTGTCCGCGCTTTCCTACCATTATCCCGTGGCCGAATTGACCGCCGTCGCGGACGAGTCGAAAGACTACGCCGACGCCGATGCGGGCTGGCGGCCGGTGCCGGGCGCGCCCGGCGTCGAATACGCGGTCAGCCGCGACGGCAAGGGCAGGCTGGTCTGGCTGGCCGCCCGCGCCGGCGGGCAGTCGGTGTGCGTGGCGCCGCGATTGGCCGCGCGGCAATTCGCCTGGCGCCTGGAGCGCAGCACGCCGGGCTTCGACGCCGATCTTGTTGGTATCGGTTTCGCCGACCGGAAGCCGGTGCTCCCGACCGTTCCCGCGCCGCGCGGCGCGGTGGGGTTGATGCGCGGCTGGAGGGAGGGGCTGCCGGCCGGCTGGTTCGATCGGCGCCGCTTCGGCGTGCTGGTGGTCGCGGACGGAATACGGGGGTTTGACGGCCGGGAGTGGAAGGAAATCAGCGAGCAATGATTTTCAGTTACGCATGCAGTCTGGTGAATGTGACAAACACATCGTTCTCCGGTAGGGGCGGCCCTCGTTGCCGCCCGCGTTTCGCAAATGAACAACATTTCTTCGCGGCTATTTCGCCAATGAAATGCGGGCGGCCACAAGGGCCGCCCCTACCAGATCGGAAGAGCGTCGTGTAGGGAAAGAGTGTTGGGCCGTGGGTGGGGGGGG
>JAVBRW010000462.1:0-8300 GCA_031547475.1 Planctomycetota bacterium | reverse complement strand
TCCGCTCCAAAAACGCCACACACCCCCGCTCTCGTCATTTATGCACCGCTTTGCCCCAGGTATCCGCCATGGCTTCGGCGATGCATTCCGACAGCGTGGGATGCGGATGAATCGCGGCGGCGAATTCCTCGGGCGTCGCCTCCAGGGTCATGGCGACACTCAATTCCCCCAATATGTCGCCGGCGCCGGGAGCCATCATATGAGCTCCGAGAATTTCGCCGGTTTTTCTGTCGGTCAGGATCTTCACCATGCCGCGGGTTTCGCCCTGCACCAACGCGCGCCCGTTGTTCGCCACCGGGAAGCGCCCCACGCTGTAGTCCCGCTTCCGTTCCCCGGCCTGTTGCTCGGTAAGGCCGATCCAGGCGATTTCGGGATTGGTGAACACGCAGGAAGGGATTTTGTCGTACTCCATGGTTCGCTTCAAACCGCAAATATTGTCCACCGCCACCTCCCCCTCGTGCGAGGCGGTATGGGCCAGCATGCATTTGCCGTTGACATCGCCGACGGCGTAGATATGCGGCACGTTGGTCCGCAAGCATTCGTCGGTGACGATGGCGCCGCGCTCCGTTTTCACCCCGGCCTTTTCCAAATCCAGACCGCTGGCGTCGGGGGCGCGGCCGACAGCCATCAGCGTTACCTCGCAGGGGTGTTCCTGGCGTATCCGCTTTTCCGTGTACACCACGCCTTTCCCCGTCACCTGGCTGACCGTCACTCCGGTGTGGAATACGACGCCCGCCTTTTCCAGAGCCTGGCGCGCCAGCAAGGCGATATCGCTGTCGGCGGTGGGCAGTATCTGCTCCATGGCCTCGAACACATGCACCTGCGCACCAAACACGGCCAGAAAATAAGCGAACTCCAAACCAATGGCGCCACCGCCGACCAGGCCGACCGTCCGGGGAACCGCCGCCATGGCCAACGCCTCCCGGCTGGTGATCAGGTTGGCGTCCCTGGCGATGTCGATTGCCTTGGGAACGACGGCGCGCGAGCCGCTGGCGATAATGATATCCTTGGCCGCAATAGTTTCGTCGCCCACTTTCAGGGTGGTGGGGCTGACGAAGGCGGCCGCACCCTGCACAACGGTCACGCGGTTCTTTTTCAACAGGCCGGACACGCCGCCGATGAGCTGGGCGACGATTTTGTTTTTGCGCGCCTGCAATGCCGCCATGTCCACGCCGACTCTGGCCGGGACAATCCCGGTCAGGCAGTACGCGTCCGCCTCGCGGCACTCCTCGATCAGGTGCGCCGTGCGGATGAAGGTCTTGGTGGGAATGCAGCCTTCGTTCAGGCATACCCCGCCGACCTTGTCCTTCTCGATCAGGCACGTTTTTTTCCCGGCCTGGGTGGCGCGAATGGCGGCTACATACCCGCCCGGCCCGCCGCCGATAACCGCGACATCGTACTGCATGGGTCGGTCCCTTTTTTAACTGAAGTTTTGCAAAGTGGCGATTGAACCGCCAATCGCCACTTTGCAAAAATCGTTTTTGCCTGTGCCGCAAGGGTTTTGATTTTTGCAGACTGGGCATTCGGCGGTTTGAATGCCCAGTTTGCAAACTTCAGTTAGAACATGCCGCGAACCTTCTCCAGGATGTCATCCTCGCCCGGAATGAAAGCGTCCTCCAAGGCCGGGCTGAATGCCGGCGGGGTATCGGGCGCGCCGACCCGTTCGATAGGAGCGTCCAGATAGCCGAACGCCTCCTTGGCGACGATGGCCCCGATTTCGGCCCCGAGCCCGCCGGTGAGCACTGCTTCGTGGGCGACAAGCAGCCGGCCGGTCTTGGTGACCGACTGAACAATCGTCTCGTGATCGATGGGCTTGGCGCTGATCAGGTCGATCACTTCCGCCTCGATGCCCTCCTTGGCCAGGGTCTCGGCGGCCTTCAGGGCTTTCGGGAGCATGTTGGCCCAACTGACAATGGTCACGTCGCGGCCTTCGCGCTTGACCTTGGCCTTGTCGAGCGGCAGGGTGTAATCCCCGTCCGGGACTTCGGCCCGCGTGCCGTAAAGCAGCTTGTGCTCCAGGAACACCACCGGGTTGTTGTCCCGAATTGCCGACTTCATCAGGCCCTTGGCGTCGTATGCGTTGGAGGGCATGACCACCTTCAGGCCCGGGATGTGGCCGAGCAGCGCTTCGACGCTCTGGCAATGGTGCTTGCCGGAACGGGTGCCGGCGCCAAACGGCGCCCGGATGACCATCGGCACACTGAGCTGGCCGTCGTAGCCATAGCACATCTTGGCGGCGTTGTTGGCTATCTGGTCGAAAGCGATGAACACGAAGTCGGCGAACATCAGTTCCAGCACGGGGCGCATGCCGGCCATGGCGGCGCCGGTGGCCATGCCGGTGATGCCGCTCTCGGAAATCGGGGTGTCGATGACCCGCTCCGCCCCGAACTCGTCGTACAGTCCCAAAGTCACCTGCAGGGTGCCGCCGTAGGCCCCGACGTCCTCCCCGACCACAAACACGGTGGGATCCCGCCGCATCTCTTCCGCCAGCGCTTCGCGGATGCTCTCGCGTATGGTTTTAAGCATGGGTCGCATTTCCTTTCGACGATTAGACGTACACGTTGGTGGTCAGGATGTCCACCGGCGGGTAGGGGCAGGTTTTGGAATAATCCACCGCGTCTTCCACCTCGGCCCCGACGCTCTTGTCGATCTCGTCGATCTGTTTCCGGGTGGCGTGGCCGTTCTCGAGAAGGTAGTTCCGCATGCGCGGTATCGGATCCTTTTTCAGCCATTCCTCTATCTCCTCGGGCGGCCGGAGATCGCGCGGGTCGCGTTCGGAATGGGCTTTGTGGCGGTAGGTTTTGCATTCTATGAGAGTGGGTCCCCGGCCTTGTCGGGCGCGTTCGATCGCTTCCTGGGTGGCCTCGTAGACGGCGCAGAAATCGTTGCCGTCCACGGTGACGCCCGGCACGCCGTAACCAGCCGCCCGAATCGAAATGTCCTTGATGCGCATGCTCCTGGAGACCGGCATGGAAATGGCGTACTGGTTGTTTTCCACCAGGAAGATGACCGGAAGATCGTAGATGGCGGCCAGGTTCAGGGATTCGTGAAAGTCGCCACGGTTGGTGGCGCCGTCGCCGCAGTAGACAATCATGACATCGTCCCGCTTCTGCATCTTCATGCCGAGGGCGAAACCGACCGCCAGCGGGAACTGGGATCCGATGCAGCCGGTGCCGGTGACCACGCCCAGCTCGACCGATCCGAGATGATGGGAGGTGTTTTTGCCGCGCATGTAGGGCACGTCCTTGCCGTAGGCGCCGGCCATCATGTGGCGGGAGGATATGCCCTTGACCAGAAACACGCCGCGCGAACGGTGCGCCGGCATAACCTGATCGGTCCGGCGCAGATTGAACGAGGAGCCGACCATGGTCGCTTCCTGGCCAATGCCGGCGTGGGGCAGTTCGGTCACCGGAGTGTGCTGGTGCAGTTCCACCATCGCCTCTTCCGTGCGGCGCGACAGATACATCCAGCGATAGGCGGCCAACAGGTCGTCCTTGCCGAGTTTCGCCACGTGGGTGCCTTTTTTCTCGGTTTTCATTTCCCGGTATTCTCCTTTCCAGGGGCGACGAGTTCCTGCGGGTGCTCGAGATAGTACTTGACCTTCTGCAGGAACGGCGCGCCCACGTCGCCGTCGATCAGGCGGTGATCGTAGCTGATGCACAGGTACATCATCGGCGCGATGGCGATGGCGTCGTCGATGACCACCGGCGTTTTCATGATTTTTCCCATGCCGATGATGGCGGCCTGGGGATAGTTGATGATAGGGGTGTAGAGGAGCGATCCGAAGACGCCGGAATTGGTGATGGTGAACGTGCCGCCCTGCAGATCGGCCAGTTCCAGCCTGCCTTCGCGGGCCCGGCCGGCGAGCTCCGCCAGTTCGTCGCCGATGGCCAGGATGTTTTTCCGATCGGCATTGCGGATGACCGGCGTCACCAGACTCTTGCCGGTCGCCACCGACACGCTGATGTTAATGTCCCGCTTGATGACGATGTTGTCGCCGGACAGTTGCGAATTCATCGTCTTGAAAGCCGGATTCGCCAGGGCGCGGGAGGCGGCGGCGATGACGTAGGCGGTGTAGGACACCGGGATGTATTTGCGGTATTCGGCCACGGCACCCATGGTCACCTCGGCAATTGCACTCACTGTCGCCGTGTTCTGGACACTCTTCATCATGACTTCGGCGGTGCGCCGGCGAATGCCCGAGAAGGGGATGACCTCGTCTTCGGCGACAATCGCGGCGGCCGGCGCGGCCGCGACCGCACTGGCGGCCGTGGTGGCGGCGGCTTTTTCCACGTCCCGTTTCACAATCAGACCGCCGGGTCCGCTGCCGGCGATTCGGGTATGGTCGACGCCGAGTTCTTTCGCCACACGCCTCGCCAGCGGGGTGCTCTTGACCTTTTTACGGCTGCCGGCGACAGGTCCGGCCGGAATTGCCGGCGCGGCGGCGGCCGGAGCGGACGCGTTCGGCTGAACGGCGGGAGCGGCCGCCGCCGGGGCGGCGGCCGAGACGTCCGTTTCGATTTCACACAAGGGCTTGCCCACCGGCACCACCTGCGATTCCTTGGCGCACAGCTTGATGATCCTGCCGCTGGCCGGGGAGGTCATTTCCTTGACCACCTTGTCGGTTTCGACGTCCAGCAAGGGTTCGTCCTTCCGCACCAGGTCTCCGACTTTTTTGTGCCACCTGGCCACGACCCCTTCCACCATGGTCATGCTCAAGGATGACATTTTCAAAACCGTGACTGACATTACGACCTCCTCTAATCGTGTGACCGCAAACGATTGCCGGATAGGAGACGCTTCCGATAGCCCCCGGCCCTACGCGGCTGCCTCCTCAGTATTGGCCTGGGCGTTGGCCGCTTTGGATACCGCGGCGGCCTTGCCGGTGAACAGATCCGAGAATTTCCGGTCGTTTTGCCAGAAGAACTTGCGGGAAATGATCAGGAGCGCCACCATTATGACCGCCGTGCCGCCGATGAAGACGGAAGGCGACAACTGGTACGACAGGGCCGGACCGAACGCGATGTAGAACACCATGTACGAATAGCTGGAGGCCGCGCCGGTCGAGGCGATGGTCGAGCCCTCCGTCTCGAAGTTGGGATCCAGGGCGCGGACCAGCATGAGACCGGTGGCCAGAACACCGCTGTAGGTTCCGTAGCAACCGACGCCGCCTTCGAACCAATCCTTGGGGAACATTGTATAGCCCATGAGGAGACAGGTGACGAAGTTACTCGCCATCAGGGCAACCGTCAAGATCATGATGGGAGCGAGGTAGGTGGTGAACACTTCGATGGGAGTGGTGGCGACGGCCGCGCAAACCAGGATTTCCAGAACAAAGCCGGAAATGCGCTGGATGGTGGCGCGATCGGTGTATTTGTGCGTTCCCGAGACCAGCATGATCTTGTTCAGGAATACGCCGGACAGCATGCAGGTGGCGAACAGCGGAATCGCATCGAGCGGTTTCCAGACCAGGATGAGGAGATTGCGGAGCACGATGCCGCCGCCATAGGCGATAAGGCAAATGGCGGCCTGCAGCGCGAGGGGATCCAGCACGTCCGGATAGCTCACACCCAGACCGATGGGTTTGCGCTTGCCCGGTTCGATAAAGCCGATCCGCACTTCCTCGGGCATATCCTGCGGTTTGTCCACCTTGCGGGCCCAGCCTTTGCGGATGCCGATGTTGACGTAGACCATGCCCATGATGATGCCGGACAGAAGGCCGGTGGTGGCGATGGTGGTGGCAACGCCAAGGCCGTCTTTCCAACCCATTTCCACAAAGACGGAACCGGTGGCGGCGGCGGTGCCGTGACCGGAGAAGAAGCCGTAGATGCCGGTAAGGCCGAAGCCCAGAGGCAGATCATAATACTGCATGCAGACATAGGCGACGATCAGGCCCACCAGAATCTGCACCTGATAGGTGACGGCGGAATTGAACACAGCGGGCCAACTGGATTTGCTTTTGGCGCTTTTGGTGCCGAGGAAGGTGAGGGCCATGACAATGCAAATCAGGAGGCCCGGCAGTCCGGCGATTGTTTTGCCGATTGCCAGGTGGAATGAGGGAAAGGCGTCACCCAACACCTGCGGACCGACAAGCAGGCCGACAAAGCCGCCAAGCAATGAAGCGGGAATGTAAATCTTCTGAAACAATTTCACATGTTTGCGCAAAGCATAACCGACGAGCAAAAGCACGCTGATTATCGCGCAATCCGCCAATACCTGTGACATTAACTGCCTCCTCTTTCGATATCCCTGTAATTCCGACCGCCACACTTCTCCCAGAATGCTCGAACGCGGCAGTTCCCAAGATGCGGGCAACGGCCCCGTTATACTTTTGGAATGGATTGGGTGAGGATAGATATCAATATTATGTAGCAAAACACGTGCCAATAAAACCTGGCTCTGCTCTAAGTGGTTTATATTTAATGTATTATTGAATATGTCTCACGGATTGGCGACAATCTCTTGGGAGATCGCGAAGAAAGATGATGCGCTAATGCATCCCTGCATTAAATGACACGGTGAAAATTAGAGAAAAATGCGACAATGCATTATTTGATAGTATTATTCTTTTGCCGATAGCCCATATTTTTTCAGTTTTCGAACCACAGTCGACTGATTGATGTTCAGCACATCGGCCAATTCATAGGTGCTCCGCACCTGTTTCGATAAATTCCGCATGACGCCCCGCTCGACACTCTCCTGCAATGCACGCAATGAAAATTCCTCGGGCAGGGAATGGGATGCTTCGCCTTCCATGGCGTCGGGAAGGTAATCTTTCAGATTCAGCGACACATCATCGGGATCGCTGAGAATAACGCTCCGCTCCACCATATTACGAAGTTCCCGGACATTCCCCGGCCAGTCATAGCCAAAAAGGAACTCGTAGGCGCGAATGGATAACACCCGCTGCCGATTGTGTTTGTCGCAGAATTCATCCAAAAAGGATTGGGCGAGGGGAAGAATGTCCTCCATCCGCTCCCGGAGCGGCGGAATCGTCAGGTTGATTAAATTGAGACGGTAATACAAATCCTTGCGGAACGTTCCCAGCCGGCACATTTCCTCCAGCGGGGTGTTGGCGGCGGCAATGAGGCGAAAATCGACATCAATTTCCCGATCGCCCCCGATCCGGCGAATTCGGTGCGTCTCCAGGGTGCGCAATAACTTGCTCTGAGCCATCGGGTTGAGCGAATTGATCTCGTCCAGAAACAGGGTGCCGCCCGCCACCGATTCGATAACGCCGATTTTTCCCTGCCGGAGGCCGCCGGTGAACAGCCCCGGCTCGTAGCCGAAAAGCTCCGACTCAAGCAGATTGTCCGGAAGGGCCGAACAGTTTATGACCAGCATGGGGCGATCCTGCCGGGTGCTGTGCCGATGGATGTAGTGGGCCATGACTTCCTTGCCCACGCCGGTTTCGCCGGAAATAAGGCAGGTCGCGTCGGATCGCGCCGCCTTGTCGGCCCGGTGGAGCAATTGCCGCATGGCGGGGCTTTCGGCAATGGGCGAGGAAGCGATTGCCGTAGCCGCCGCGCTGTTGAAGGCGTAGTAGGTGATATCGGTCTTCGCTTCGCGCAGCATGGCGTCGAGGTGAATCAGCGGCGACAAAACCACGACGATGTGCTTGATCGCCCCGGCCGCGTCGAAAATCGGCTTGCCCACGGTCAATTGCCGGAGCCGCTCCTTGGTGGCGGTGGTGATTTCCTGAAAAATGGAAACCCGGCCGCGCCTGCTGGTCACCTGTTCGAAAATGCTGGGCTGAAAAGTGTGCCGGATACGATAAATGTTGGTGCGAAGCAGATAATCCAGGGAGTTTCCGGTATAGCGGGCAAAGGCGTCGTTGGCGTAGATGAAATCGCCGACGCTATTCAAAACGTATATGGGATTGTCGATGCTGTCGATGATTTCCCGAACGTTGTCGATGCAACTGATGACATCCCCGGGCTCGGGGAGTGAGCTGCTCATGTTTGGCTCCTGCGCTTGGCTTTCCTCAACACATCGGCGGCGAACATGGAGCATTATATGAAATTACGAATATTTGCGCGGAGAAAATCGAGTAGGCGGGTTCCTCGCGGTTCCCGCCTCTCACACCACCGTACGTGCCTTTTATGGCATACGGCGGTTTCCAGTCAGGTGCTTAACTTGGCATAATGGTCGCTCAATCTATAGAGTCCCAGTTCCCCAAACCATTCCAGTCCCATCGCCTTGTGCAATTGCCGCGTCTTGGACAAGCGCCACCAGCCTTTGCCGGAGCCGCCAAGCATCCACGACGCGTCCTCGCCTACTCCACGACTTCTCAGGAAGTC
>JAVBRW010000290.1:0-3394 GCA_031547475.1 Planctomycetota bacterium | reverse complement strand
AACCAATTCGCAACTGAAAGGCGGGCGGCCACAAGGGCCGCCCCTACCGTTGATCGGTATGTTTTCGCGGGATGAAGGGCGGAAATGAAACGCGTCCGCCTCACCGCGCCTGCTGCAACGCTTTTGGAATCCACTGAAGCTGCGCGTCCATGCCGCCGCCCTTGTAGACGATGACGTTGCGGAAACGCTTGTTCTGCGCCAGCACGGCGGTAGGGGCGAGAAGGAAGGTGTACGGCTGATCCTTCGCGATCACCTCGTGCAGCTTATGGTAGATTTCGTAGCGCTTCTGTTTGTCGACCGTGCGCCTGCCCTCCTCGATCAGCTTGTCCGCCTCCGGGGAACTGTAGGCGACATGGTTGGAACTCGCCTCCTTGTTGGCGCCCGAACTGTGCCAAATCTGGTAGGGATCGCCTTCGACGCCGCCGGTCCACGCCAGGCAGCACACGTCGAAATCGCGGTTTTCGAGCGACTGGATATAGACCGACCATTCGATCGGCTTGATGTTGACCTTGATCATCGCCTTGATCATGTCCTGCTCGACAATGGCGGCGATCTTGCGGATGGTGGGGACGGACGAGGGAATGATGAAGGTGAATTCGAACGGTTTCCGCTTTCCCGAATTGTCGAAATCCTTGTCGAGAATGCCGTCGCCGTCGGTGTCTTCCCAGCCCGCCTCGGCCAGCATCGTCTTGGCCTTTTCCGGATCGAACGGCAGCGGCTTGACGTCGTGGTTGTAATAGGGGCTGCGGGGCACGAAAGGCCCCGAAATAATAGAGCCGAGGCCGAGATAGACTTCGTCCAGAATGCGCGGCCGATCGACCAGATAGGTCAGCGCCGTCCGCACGTTCCGGTCCTGGAACAACGGCCGCTGCATATTGTAGCCGATGTACGACCAGGCCGCTCCGGCGTACTGGTATTTCTCGAACTTGTATTCCTCCGGCAGCTCGCCCGCGCGCTTTTTCGCGTCCCACGCCATCGAATCCTCATAGGCGGTCTCGATGTTGGGGGTGACGAGCTGGAAATCGGGCTCGGGGGTTTCTTCAACCCACTGATCGGGCTGCAATCCGTAGACGTCCAGTTGATCGCGCTTGAATTCGAGGAAGGAGACGGACGTATCCGGGATAAGGCGGAGACTCCGCGTCTTGATCGGCGGTTTCGGGCCGTAATAGCTTTCGTCCCGCTCGAACAGCACTTCCGAATTCTTGTCCGCCTTCACCAGCCTGTACGGTCCGGTGCCGACAATCCACTGGTTGCGGGGCGAGGCGATGAATTCCTCGGCGAAGCGATCGTCGTCCCAACTTGGATCGGGCCGGTAGTAATGCTCGGGAAGCGGGCTCAGGCCGAGGGTGAACGATTCGGCCAGGCTGTACGGCTCTTTCCAAATCACCTTGAAGGTATAGTCATCCACGATTTCGATTCTGTCGAGCATTTCGTAATAGTTGCGGATGGGATCGCAGGGGATTTTCGGGTTCTGGATGGTGTTCCAATAGAACAGGAAATCGCGCGAGGTGACCGGCCTGGCCGGGACTTCGCGCTTGTCCACCAGATCGACGTACGGCTGCCAGAGGACGTTTTTGCGCAAATGGATGGTGTAGACAAGCCCGTCCGGCGACACGTCCCACGATTCCGCCATCTGCGGCTCGTAGCGGGTGAGATCGTTGTCGTTGGGAACGGCCAGCGAATCGACCAGGAGCGCCCAGATCTGGCTGACGGTGGCTTCGTTGGTGATGACGTTGTTCAGGTTGCCGGGCAGGCTGACGGTGCGGGTGATGTAGCTGCCGCCCTCCTCCTCCTTCGGATCGCGGAGATCGTCGTTGGCGAATTTCACGCCCTGGCCGGCGGTGGCCGGGGCCGCCGAAGCGATGGGGGCCGCCTGCGCCGCGCGGGGCGCGGCATCGATGTTGGCCAGCGTGGTGTTCAACCGGTCCAGGGCGTCGGTCAGGCGGTTGAGGGTTTGATCGACCTTGGCGTTCTGGATGCGGCTGGCGTCGAGGGCGTCGATCGCCAGGTAGACGGCGCACAAAACGGCGCCGAGGTTGATGATGACGAGGAACGCGTTCCATACCGGATTTTGGCGCATGGCTGACCTTTGACGAAAAAGCGCCGCCGGAAAGGCGCGGGCGGGCGCGGGGTAATGATCTTGCTTGAGTACATCTTAATATATATGATTGTTGGTTCAAGTTGAAAAAGACCTCGCGCGTTCCGGAAAAACGTGCGGAATGGAACAACGTGTCGCGGAGACGATGAAATGCCTGAATCCCTTCCCCTGGCTTTTTTCAGCATGCCCGGCGGGCTCGAGTGGGTGGTTATCGGTTTGGTTGCGCTCCTGCTGTTCGGCAAGCGCCTCCCCGGCGTGGCCAAATCGCTTGGCCAGGCGCTCCACGAGTTCAAATCCGGCCTGGCCGGAAAAGTGGACGAGGAGGAGAAGAAGGAAGGCGCCGAGGGAGAGAAAAAGGAATAATCACATGGCGCGCATCAGTTTCGAACTGCCGGACGAAGTGGCGGAACAGGCGAAATCGGTCGGCCTGCTTGAGCCGAAGCGTTTGACCGATTTGATAATGGGAGCATTGCGCGAAGACCTGGCCAATACCTATCGCCAACACGCGGACAGAATTCGGGAAAGCGGCGCTCCGGTCATGTCCGAGGAAGAGGTTGTGGCTGAAATCAAGGCTATGCGCAAAGAACGCAGGGCACAAAAAGCATGATATTTGTCCCCGACTCCAATGTGATAGTCTCCGCCCATGTTTTTGGCGGCAATCCGAGTTTCCTTTTATCCGAATCATTCGCCCGTGGCCACAGGATTGTCACCTGCGACGCGATAGTGGCTGAGGTCGATGAAGTTCTGAAACGCAAGCATATCATCAAAGCATTGCGGAAAACCCGTGAATCAATCATTCCCCTCAAACGATTCATTCTGCATGCAGAGTTTGTGCAACCGGTTCCCATTCCCTCAACCTCCCGCGATCCCGACGACGATGTCATCATCGGCTGCGCCGTCGCGGCCAGGGCTGATATTATTGTGACAGGCGACAATGATTTGCTGACCCTTGGCAAATACGGGCGCATCGAAATCCTTTCGGTCGCCGACTCAGTGATACGGATTCTGACGACAAAATAAGGGCGGCCGTGGCCGCCCTTATTTTGTCGTCAGAATCCGTATCACTTGCCAAACACCCCGTCTTCCACCACCCTCACCTTCATCTCGTCCGAATTCGTGAACAAATCGGTTGCGTACATGCCGCCGCCGAAGGTGGGAAGGGCGGAGAAATACCCGGGCGTCTCGGCGCGGAAGCGGTAGCTGATCGCGTATTTGCCCCGGGGCAGGCTGCGGACGAACAGCACCACTTTCTGATCCCGGTACTCGACATAGGCGCCGAGCGCGTTCGCGGTGTAG
>JAVBRW010000369.1:0-3507 GCA_031547475.1 Planctomycetota bacterium | reverse complement strand
GACGGGATAGACGCGCTCGCGAATGCCGGGCAGGCAGTCCATGACCGTTTTCCTGCCCAGATCGTCCGAGACGGTGGTGGTGACGCCTTTTACCTTATAATGAATATAATAGGCCGGCGGTTCGAGCCGCAGGCGCTTTCCCGCCACGACGACGCGGTCGCGGGCGGGATCGATTTTCACCCCCGGCTCGCGGACGACCTCGCCATTGACCTCGACCTGGCCCAGGGCGATCAAGTCCTCGCACTTGCGGCGCGAATCGACGCCGCAACGCGCCATGTATTTCTGCAACCGTTCTTCCATACGCTCCCCATGGATCGTTCAACTTTTTCCGTTACTTGGCGGCAAGTATACGGATTACCTCGCCGATGTACAGTATGTGATAGTCCTTGGCCGGGTAGTTTTCCTTGTTCGACTGCTGGTCGATGAAAAACTTTTCCTCGAACGGCTGGGCGTAGAGCTTGCGGCACAGCACGACCGCCTTCGATTCGGCGAAATACGGCGCCCCTTCGGCGCGCACGACGGTCAGGCCCGATTTTTCGATCTTGTCCTCGTCGCGGCCGGAAACGGAACCGAAATAGTTCAGCGTTTTCCGGTGCGAAGGAGCGAAAAAGTTGAGGGAAAACGTGTCCGACCCGTCGACGAGTTCGCGGGTGAAGCGCTGCGGGCGGAGAACGATGAAGGCGGCATTTTTCCGCCACATGACGCCCAGGCCGCCCCAGGCGGCCGTCATGGCGTTGACCTTGCCGGCGCGCTCGGCCGCGATCAGCATCCAGTCCTGGCCGATCATTTGGAACGGGCTGATTTTGAAATCTTCCGGTTTCATATTCACGAGTTCGGACATGGCATTCTCCCTTTAAATAGTAGGATAATTGGCTCATTCATTGTTATTGATGTACGGATTATTCTTCATCAAGTGATTGCAGACATAATCCCGCACCCCTTCCGCCACCGGCCGGAAGGTGCCCTCGTAGCCGACCACCCGCAGGCGGGTGATATCGGCCCGGGTATGGTACTGGTACTGGTTGCGGATGGATTTCGGCATGTCGATGTATTCGATGTCCGGCTTTTTGCCGGCCGCCGCGAACACGGCGCCGGCCAGCGTGTTCCACGATTCCTCGCGGCCGGTGCCGAGATTGAAAATGCCGTTGGCGTCCGGGTTCTGGAGCAGCCACCACATGGCGTCGACGATATCCTTGACGTAGACGAAGTCCCGCAACTGTTCGCCGTCGGCGTAATCGGGCCGGTGGGAGCGGAACAGCGACAGCTTCCCCTCCTCCTTCACCCGGTTGAACGACTTGAACACCATGGAAGCCATGTCGCCCTTGTGGTATTCGTTCGGTCCGTAGACGTTGAAAAAGCGCAGGCTGGCGAGATTGTCCAAGGCGCCGGTCCGGTGCGCCCACTGATCGAACATCAATTTCGACTGGCCGTACATGTTCAAGGGGCGCAGGCGCTCAAGGTTGTCGACGCCGTCGTCGTAGCCGAATTCGCCCCCGCCGTAGGTGGCGGCGGAGGAAGCGGCCAGCAGACGGACTTCCGCCGCCAGCGCCTTGTCGGCAAGGGTCCGGCTGTATTTGAAATTGTTGTTGACGAGATAGTCGGCGTTCGTCTCGGTGGTGGACGAGCACGCCCCCATGTGGATGACGGCGCGGGTGCCGGACGGCAGACTGCCCCGCTCCACGATGATTTCCAGCAAATCCTCGGGGCTGATGATGTCGAGATAGCGGAGGCCCTGGAGGTTTTTCCATTTGCCGTCGCTGCCGAGCTCGTCCACGATCAGGACGTTGTCCACCCCCATCCGGTTCAGCTTCCACACCATGGCGCTGCCGATGAAGCCGGCGCCTCCGGTTACGATATGCATGCGTTCATCCTCGCCTTATTCTTCAAGCAGCCTGGCCGCATCGATCAGGTATTCGCGCACCAACTCGGCCTTTTTCTTATCGCCCGTGTCCACTGCGCCGGAAGAAGGTTCCGGTTCGAGCACTTTGATGTATTCGAGCGTCTGGTTAAATCCGAGCCCGTCGCCGCCGCTTTCCATCGCGCGGACAGCTTCCTCGTCGACTCCCATGCGCTTGGCAACATCCCTTTGCGACAGGCTGCGGTTGAAACGGAGAAGCGTGAGGAAAAAGGACATGCGTCTCTTTTGCACCTCGGCCGCGACACCCTGGCGCAAATCCGCATCTTCCGGAAACTCGCCCTTAAGCATTTCCACCACGCTGCCATATCCTTTTAGCGTCTTTATTTTCGGCATAACGCCTCCCGTGATCAGTACAACTCTTGCGCCCAGCCCGCCGCATCAAGAACATCGCGGCTTTGCTGGCTCTTGTCGCCGACCGTCAACACGACCAGCCATTCCATTTCCTTGACCGGGTAGAAATACAGGCGAATCGCCGGCCTGGAATAGGCAATCGCGAACACGCCTCCCTTTTCCGGATGAATCCAGCTATAGGCGGTCAGCGCCTCCTTAATCGGCATGCCGTTATTCAACAGTCCGGCAAGCATTTCCAGATTGGCATACATTTCCCGCATGATCTGCGGATACTTCTTTTCAAATGATTTCAGCCGGCTTTTTCCCAACGGCCTGTCATTGTCGTCAACCGCGAGCGTAACCGTCCACATGTCATTATACCTATTTTTATGTCGCCGGGTAAACACACTACTTCGTAAAGCGGCCCCGGCATGAGACTGCCGGGGCCGATGAGCACTATTCCTTATTTTTACCCAACTTTCATTTCGAGCGCAAATATTCGTCAATCGCCTCGGCCGCCTTCTTGCCGGCGCCCATGGCTTCGATGACGGTCGCGGCGCCGGTGACAATGTCGCCGCCGGCGAAAACGCCGGGAACGTTGGTCATCATCTTGTCGTCGACCGGAATATTGCCGCGCTTGTCGAGCGCCAGGCCGGGGAACGAACGGGTAAGGACCGGGTTCGGGCCGTTGCCGATGGCGACGACGATCTGGTCGTAGGGACGGACCTCCTCCGAACCCGGAATCTCCACGGGACGCCGGCGGCCCTTGGCGTCGGGCTCCCCGAGTTCGCAGCGGCGGACTTCCAGACCGCTCACCCAACCCTCCTCGTCGGCGCGGATCGACACGGGGGCGAGGAGTTCGCATAGGCGGATGCCCTCCTCCTCCGCGTGCTCCACCTCCTCGCGGCGGGCGGGCAGTTCGGCGCGCGTGCGGCGGTAGACGATGTCGACCCGCTCGGCACCGAGCCGCAGCGCGCAGCGCGCGGCGTCCATGGCCACGTTGCCGCCGCCGATCACGGCGACCCGCCGGCCGACGGTCACCGGCGTGTCGTATTCGGGGAAGCGGTAGGCCTTCATGAGGTTGATGCGGGTCAGGAACTCGTTGGCGGAATAGACGTTCTTGGCGTTTTCGCCGGGGATGTTCAAAAACAGCGGAAGCCCCGCGCCGGTGCCGAGGAAGACGGCGTCGAAGCCTTCGGCGCGCAACTGCCCGACCGTGCCCGCCGGGCCGATGGGCATGTTCATGCGCAGACGCACGC
>JAVBRW010000146.1:0-6462 GCA_031547475.1 Planctomycetota bacterium | reverse complement strand
CTTGATGCGGACGAGGCCGGGGACGTTGATTTGCATGGGCTGTTTCATGATTCACTCCTTCCCCTCGGAAAGCAGCATGTCGGCGATGTCCGACCAGGCGGAAAACGGCCGGAACGGCGCTCCGCGCGCGGCAAGCGTTTCCGCCAGGTCCGCCCGGGCGAAGCGCAATTCGGGCGGCACCAGCAGGGCTGCCTCGGCGTCGGTGACGCCGTCGCCGGCGTAGGCGACGGTTTTCCCTTCGCCCAGGTGGAAGCGGACAATGCCCGCCTTGTCGATGCCGGTTTCCGGGCTGTAGAAGGGATCGGCCGGGTTTTCCCGCATGACGAGCGGACCGTTTTCAGGATATTCGCCCGGATTGGCGTGGACGATGAATGCATCGCTTGCGCCGGCGTCGTCCAGTATGCGCCGGACATACCATTCGCAGCCGGCCGAGGCGATGACGATGTCCCAGCCCGCCCGCTTGAGCGCGGCGGCGCTTTCGCCCAGTTTGGGATCGGCCTCCATATCCCGCACCAATTGAAGCGCTTTCGCGCGGGGCTGGCGGATGCGCGCGAAAATGCTCCGGATTGCCTGGAAATGGGTTATCTTGCCGGCGCGGAACTGGTTCCACGGCTCGATGTCGGCGGGGGTAAGGAAACGGTCCACCGCCAGCTTGTAGAAGTCATGGAGCGTTATGGTGCCGTCGAAGTCGGTCACCAGCGCTTTTCCCGGTTCTGCCATGCGCTCTCCTTCGGGGATGCGGCTTGTGCCATCCATTGTGGAGTATACACGATTTCGCCCGCGAATGAAACATGCATCCGTCCAGTCGGATATGGGTGGATGGGCGGTGAAAACACCGCCGGATAGGTAATATTGCCGTGGAATCGGCGGTTTTTAAAGATTCCCTTTCCACGCAACCCATGGTAGAATCGATGCGTTCGCGCGGCAGTCGAAAGCCCGCTTTTATTCATGTTACCAGGAGAATTGTGTGCGCAACCATTTCAACGCGAAACTGTTCCTATCCGTCGCCGGCCTTTTTCTCGCCGCGTTCGCGGTCGCATCGGCGGGCGAGAGCGTGGCGCTGGCCAACCGTCTCGGCGCCGAAATAAAAACCGTCTACGGCATGGCGCCGGGGCATACGCCGTGGAAAATCGCCTCCGCTCTGGCGGACGGCAAGTCGGAATCGGTATCGCGGGAAAGGCTGCGCGCCTGTTCGCGCATCGCCATCGATCTTGGCGACAACGTCATTCTGCAGTTCTTCACCTCCGCCTATCTGGACGGCGCCGACGATATCGCCATCGAATCGCGGCCGGTCGGCCGGAACGGCGGCGAGTCGGTTCCCTTTCTCCTGTACACGGCCGGCGGGCAAACGATTCCGTTCAGCGCCGGCCTGCCGTTTCATCTCCTCCAGGGCGATTTCGAAAACGGCATGAGCGAGCGGCTCTACGCCGAATGGCTGAACCCGTTGGCGCTGGCCGACGCGGTTCCCGATCTGTATGCGGTATCCATCGCCGACACTTCCTGGCATATCCTTGAGCCGGGCGGCGTGTTCGCCGACGACGGCAAGGGTGGGAAAGTGCTCCGTTCCCTGGTTCTGAGCGCCCCGTTCGCCGGCCGCAACCTGGAAACGTTCATCGCCGAAATGTCCGGCGCCAATTTGGAGCCGTTGCTGCTGGAATTGGGCCGAAACAGCATTCACGCTTTTTCCGAGCAGGGAATGAAAGTGGATGACGGCGCCAAGCTGGTGGAAGGCATGGCCAACGCCGACATTCATAAACGTTGGGATGCGCTGTCACGCTTCATCGCTTCGGCGAAGCCGGAAGATTTCGACGAAGATGAACCTGCCATCCGCATCGTGTTCGCCTCGCCCGCCGCTGTCTACGAGATGTTGATGGATCTTTCCGAATCGGTCGTGCTGTTGAATATGGAGCGGCGCTAGCGCATTTTTTTCTTTAATCTCCCCGTTCGTGGACTTTTAAAGGAAATCAAACAAACCGCCGTTTGATTTCCTTTAAAGTTTCCGGGGTTCCTTTTTCGTCGGGAATTATTATCAAGTCGGTCATTTTGGTTGACCTGGCGAAAAAACAACCCATTGCAGTATAAACACTAACAATTTACAAGAAAATCGGGCGGCGGTTGGCCCGATGTTCTTGAAAACCCGACCGTTCACCAGTTGCTACAAATGCATTGACCACGGGCAGGGGTGATCCTCCGCCCGTGGTCAATGTGTCTATCGGGAACCGAAAAAGGTACTTGACAAAGGCATACTTCACGGTATAGTATAGAAAACGTTTGCTATGGGAATATATGAAGGGTTGTCAAACCCTCCCGGTTCACCGGCGATTCCCCCTTCCTACGAAAGAACGCATCTGCGACCTGGAATTTGTCGCCCGTTTTAACGAGATAATTTGCCCGTTCCCCTCGACGATTGCATAGTTATCCACTTGCGTCTTGCCCTCGTGCAAAGACAAACTGCGCTCGGGGCCAATTCATGACGCCAACCAAGCGGAAAAGGGGTGTTGTCACGTGACCGGCGCGAAAAGGAAAAGAACGACCATCCACGACATCGCCAGGGAAGCAGGGGCCTCCACCGCCACCGTTTCCCGGGTTTTGAGCGATAGCGCCTACCCGGTCAGCGATTTGCTCCGCCGCAAAATCCGGAAAGCGGCGGAAAAGCTTGACTACAGACCGAACATATTCAGCCAAATCCTGAAAGGGGGGATCAACAAGACGATAGGCATTGTCGTGCCCTCCATCACCAATCCGTTCTACGCGCAATTGGTCTCCGATCTTGAGCGACGCTGCATCGCAGCCGGTTTCGCCTCCATTATCTGCAGTTCGTACGACAATCCCCGACTCGAACTGAATCACCTGGAAATTCTTCTCCGCCAGCAGGTTGGAGGTATCGCTCTCTGCACCATCAACGACAGTTCAGCCTTCATCGCCCGCCTGCGGACAATTCCGACGCCGTGCGTGGTGTTCGACCAGGTGCCGGACGGGTATCAGGGCGACAGCGTGTCGTTCGATTTCCGCAAGGGCGGATACATGGCGGCCAGGCGCCTGATCGAAAGCGGCTGCAAGCGCATCGTTTTTGCCACCCCGGCCATCGATCGGGCCAGCCGGCGCCTCCGCTATCTCGGTTACCGCGACGCGATCGGCGAATACGGCCTTTCCCCCTTCCCGGAACTGATGATCGACGCCGCCGACAAGGCGGGACGGGAATCCGGCGGCGGGGAATACCGGGACGGCCTCGCGCTTGGGCGGAAAATTCTGGCTGTCCGGCGCCGTCCCGACGCGGTCATGGCCTTGAACGACATTATCGCCGTCGGCATCATGAACACGCTTGCCGAACGCGGCGTGCGCGTGCCGGACGATGTTTCGGTGATTGGGTTCGACGATATCAATTTCGCGGCGATGGTGACGCCCGGACTCACCACCATCCGCCAGGACACCGACAGGACGGCCGATTTGGCGGCGGGCATGCTGTTCGCCCGCATCGCCAATCCCGCCCTGCCGGCCGTGCATTTTGCGGTGGAGCCCCAACTGGTCGAACGCGCTTCCGTCCGGGTCGCATAGAAAGGTCATCAATGGAAAAAACATTGTTTCGCAATGCGCTTTTGGTCATGCCCACCTGCATCGTTCCCGGCGAGGTGTCGGTGGAAAGCGGGCGCATAACCGCAGTGGCGGTCAACGGAGCGCTGGACAAGAACGCCGACGGCATGGAGATAGACGTCGGCGGGCGTTACCTGGCCCCCGGTTTCATCGACATCCACACCCATGGCGCCGGCGGCGCCGATTTCATGGACGGCAACCTGGATGCGGTGTACGCGGCCTGCCGCGCCCATCTGATGCATGGCGCCACGACGGTGCTGCCAACCACCATTACCTCGACCCGCGAATCGCTCATGGATTTCGTCGAACTGTTCAATCGGGTGGAGCAGTGCCGTTCCGGCATGCCGGAAATCCTCGGCCTCCACCTGGAAGGCCCCTATTTCGCCGACTCGCAGCGCGGCGCCCAGGATCCCCGCTATCTCCGGCCGCCGCAACCGGACGAGTACGAAGAAGTGGTGAAACGGACGAACCGGGTGGTCAGGTGGTCGTTCGCCATCGAACTCGAGGGCGGCGACCGCTTTCTCCGCTTCCTTCGCGACAACAACATCGTCGCCTCGCTGGCCCATTCCGACGCCACCTGCCAGGAGGTGATGCAGGCCTACGCCGGCGGCATGAAAGCGCTGACCCATTTCTATTCCGCCATGGCGACGGTGCGGCGGGTAAACGCGTTCCGGGTGGCGGGCGCCATCGAGGCCGGTTATCTCATCGACGGGCTGTATCTCGAAGTCATCGCCGACGGCAAACATCTGCCGGCCGAGCTGCTGCAGCTCATCTACAAGGTCAAGGGGCCGTCCCGCATCTGCCTGGTGTCCGACTCGATGCGCGCCGCCGGCATGCCGGACGGCGCGTACAAGCTCGGCAGCCTCGACAACGGCATGGACTGTTTCGTCGAGGACGGGGTGGCGAAAATGCCCGACCGCACCGCCTTCGCCGGCAGCGTCGCCACCGCCGACCGGCTGGTGCGGACCATGCATCGGCTGTCCGGCGCGCCGCTTCACGAAGCGGTGGCGATGATGACGCTGACACCGGCATCGCTCTTGGGAATCGAATCGAGGAAAGGCACGCTTGCCGTCGGCAAGGACGCCGATTTGGTGGTGTTCGACGGCAATGTCAACGTTGGGGTGGTTATGGCCCGGGGTGAAATCGTGAAAAACGAAAGGTAGGAAAAGATGGAAATCACATGCAAGCAGGATTCCAAGGCATGCGGCGACGCGGCCGCCGAGGAAGGCATCAAACAGTTGAAGCAGTTGCTGGCCGCCAAAGAGGAAGTCAATGTCATCCTGGCCACGGGCCTGTCCCAGTTCGCGCTGCTCGCGAAAATCGTGGCGACCGACGGCATCGCGTGGGAACGGGTCAACGCCTTCCACCTGGACGAGTACATCGGACTCCCCATCCGCCACCCGGCCAGCTTCCGCGGCATACTGTGGCGCGAATTCGCAGCCAAGCTTCCCGTGCCGCTGAAATCCTTCACCTGGATCGACGGTGAATCCGATCCGGCCGCCGAATGCGACAGGCTGGCGCGGCTCATATCCGACCATCCCATCGATCTCGCCTTCGTCGGCATCGGCGAGAACGGCCATCTCGCCTTCAACGATCCGCCGGCCGACTTCAAGACCGAGCGCCCCTACATCGTGGTCGAACTGGACGAGGCCTGCCGCCGCCAGCAAATGGGCGAAGGCTGGTTCAAGACCATCGCCGACGTGCCGGGCAAAGCCATTTCCATGTCCATCCGCCAGATCATGAAAAGCAAGTCGCTCATCATCACCACCCCCGACGCGCGCAAGGCCGAGGCGGTGAAAAACACGCTGGAAAAGGAGATAAGCAATCAGTTCCCCGCCAGCATCATGCGCACCCATCCGCAAGCCAAACTGTATCTCGACGCGAATTCGGCTTCAAAACTGGCCGGCATGACGCCGGGCAGCGTTAAAACGATTCCGGTGGAAAAGGCGCCATAGGGCGGCCCCGGAAAATCCGTAGCTGAAAGCTTATTTTGCCGTACCTTGCCGCGCAAGGTGATCCCGTGCGCCGGCATATGAGGGGTGTCGTGAATGGCGCTGGAATAAGGTCGGAGAAAGGAGCCGGAACTCGACGAATGTTACCGTTCGCATTTTGCATGACGGACGGTTTTATCCAACTTTTTTGGGAGGGAAAACAATGAAGAAGACACTGTGCGCCGCGCTCTGCCTGCTGTTCGCAATCGCTCTGTCCGCCACGGCGGGCGAGAAGACAATCGAACTCAAGTGGTACCAGCCCGAACCGGCCGGCCATCCCTGGACCGACGTCGGCCAGTTGATTTGCGACGAGATCGCGAAAGTCAGCGACGGGCGCATCAAAATCACCCAGTACCCCGCCGGCCAGCTCGGCAGCCAACTGGAAGCGATTGAAATGCTCCGGGTCGGCTCGCTCGCCATCCTCACCTCCGGGCCGGCGGTCCTGAACTCCTTCGACGAACGGGTGCAGGTGTTCGGCATCCCCTATCTCCTGAAGACGAAGGAACAGGCCTACCGCTGGATCGAATCCCCGGCCGGGCAGGAGTTGTTCAACGAAAGCGTGCTCAAGAAAAGCGGCGTCCGCACCATCCAGTTCTGGTATTTCGGCGCCCGCACCCTGACTTTGAACAAGGCGGCCAACAAGCCCGAGGATCTCAAAGGCTCCAAGGTCAGGTGCATGGACATGCCCATCTACAAGGATTCGGTCGCCAGCCTCGGCGCCAACCCCACCCCCATCACTTTCTCCGAACTGTACATGGCGCTCCAGACCGGCGTGGTCGACGGCCAGGAAAACCCCATTTCCACCATCTACGCCCAGAAATTCCAGGAAGTGCAGAAGTACATCATCCTCACCAACCACACCCAGCACATGGGCACCATC
>JAVBRW010000062.1:0-3762 GCA_031547475.1 Planctomycetota bacterium | reverse complement strand
CTTGATGCGGATTTTCAGGCGTTTTCCCGCCTTGCCGGTGAGATCGCGGGCTTCGCACAGCATGCCGATCATCATGCTGGGAACGGCTTCGGTGTCGGTGATGTCCAGCACCACTTCCGGTTCCTTGCTTTCCTCCGCCAGGCTGGAGACGATGTTCATCAGCTCCATGCCCGCCCGCGACTGGTAGCGCGGATCGAAACGGGGCGTGAGCTTCAGGACATTGCCGCTGACCCGAAAACGTTCAATCGACGATTTTCCTTCGCTGGCCATAGTCGTCTCCCTTGGAATTCCGCCTATCCGTCATTCAACGCGAGGGATGCCGGATAGGCGGAATCGAAACCGCCTGCACCAACCGAAACACTAGTCCTTCTTTTCCGGAGCGGCGGGCGCGGCTTTCTTGACCCAACGCTTGCGGCCGCGAATCTTGACGCGGATATAGCCGCCTTCTTCGCGGTGACGGATTTTTTTCTTCTTCTGGTTCTTGATGTAACGAATCTTGTACTCCATAACCCCTTCTCCTATGATGATCAGAACAATAAAAGGCAACTACTTTATGGTACATTATTCGCGGGACTTTTTCAAACGATTCCTGAAATAATCCGCAATCCCCTCGGACGGGATGCGGGACTGCTCCATGCTGTCGCGTTCGCGGATGGTCACCGTGCCGTTGGACAGGGTCTCGGTGTCCACCGTCACGCACCACGGCGTGCCGACCTCGTCCATGCGGCGGTAGCGGCGGCCGATGGCGCCGGATTCGTCGTAAAACGAGTTGATGCCTTCGCCAAGCAGAGCCTTCATGATGGCTTCCGCCTTTTCCGGCATGCCGTCCTTCTTGACCAGCGGGAAGACCGCCACCTTGATCGGGGCGATGCGCGGGTGGAAACGGAGCACGACGCGGATATCGTTCTTCTCCTTGTCCACCACCTCTTCGTCGTAGGCGTCGCACAGGAAGGCGAGGGTGGCGCGGTCGGCGCCGGCGGCCGGTTCGATGACATACGGGGTGAAGCGCCGCTTGGTCTCGGTCTCGAAATAGGACAAATCCTTGCCGGAAAATTCCGAGTGCTTTTTCAAATCGTAGTCGGTGCGGTTGGCTATGCCTTCCAGCTCGCCCCATTCGCCTTCGCCCTGCGGATTTTCGAAGGGGTAGAAGTATTCGACATCGACGCACGCCTTGGCGTAGTGGGCCAGTTCCGATTTCTCGTGCGGCCGCATCCGGAGGCGATCCTTCTTCATGCCGAGGGAGATGTACCAATTATAGCGCGCGTTGGACCAGTATTCATACCATTTTTCGTCCGTGCCCGGCTCGACGAAGAACTCCAATTCCATCTGCTCGAACTCGCAGGTGCGGAAGGTGAGGTTGGAAGTGGTGATCTCGTTCCGGTAGGATTTGCCGCACTGGGCGACGCCGAAGGGCGGTTTCATGCGGGATGAATTCAGAACGTTCAGGAAATTGACGAACATGCCCTGCGCCGTTTCGGGGCGGAGATACACGGCGGAGCGGCCGACAATTTCGGCCAGCTTCGCCTTGCGGGCGGCCGGATCGAGCTTGGCCATGTCGTCGACCGCGTCGAGGATTTCCTGCATAGGATCGACCGGGCCGAGGGAGGTGCGGAACATGAGGTTGAACTGGCGTTCGCCGGACAGATCGCCGGAGCCGCACACCGGGCAGACATAGCCCTGGGGGCCGACAACGCCGGGCAGTTTCTTCCCGTCCTTTTTGCCGCCTTCGCGGTAGGTGATGGCGGAGCCGGCGGCGGCGCGGGGCGCCTTGTCGGCGCGGAAGCGCTCTTTGCAGTTCCGGCAGTCGACGAGCGGATCGGAAAAGCCGGCGAGGTGGCCGCTGGCCTTCCACACGTCCGGATGCATGATGATGGAGCAGTCGAGGCCGACGACGTCGTCCCGGCGGTGGACGGTGTCGTCCCACCAGGCGTCCTTGATGTTCCGTTTCAGTTCGACGCCGAGCGGGCCGTAATCGTAGCAGGCCTTGAGCCCGCCATAGATTTCCGACGACTGGAAGATGAAGCCGCGGCGCTTGGCCAGGCTGACGATTTTCTGCATGGTGCTTTCGGCCATGTCATTTCCCCCTGTTCTTGACCTTTTTCAAAACTTCCAACCCTTGGAGAATCTTGTCCTCGCTGGCCGTGTAGGCGATGCGGAAATGGGTGTCCCGTTCCGAGAAGCAGCCGCCCGGAATGACCAGCAGGTTGTTCTTGATGCATTCCTCGACGAACTCGCTGCCGGTGCCCCACGGCGCTTTCGGGAATATGTAGAACGCGCCCTTCGGCTTCACCACCTCGAAGCCGGCGTCGATCAGCCCGTTGTAGATGAGATCGCGCTTTTTCTTGTAGCCGGCCATCGGACCCGACATGTCGTGATCGACGGCGCTGGCGGCGGCGATCTGGAAGGGGGCGGGGGCGCAGACGAAGCTGAACTGCTGGAATTTGGTCATGGCCTGGACGAGGTGCTCGGGGCCGGCCGCCCAGCCGATGCGCCAGCCCGTCATGGCGTGGCTTTTGGAAAAGCCGCCGAGGGTCAGCGTGTTTTCGCGGCACAGATCCCGGAGGCGCACGAACGGCTCGTCGTAGCAGTAGTATTCGTAAATCTCGTCGGCGATGGCGATGAGATCATGTTTTTTGACAATGGCGGCCAAGGCTTCCAGATCCGCACGGCCGAACACGGCGCCGGTCGGGTTGGCGGGCGAGCCGATGAGGATGGCCTTGGTGCGCGGCGTGATCCGCTTTTCGATCTCGTCCGGACGCAGGCGGAAATCGGGATAGCAGTCGAAGAAGACCGGTTTCGCGTCGAACATGAACGCGAGCTGCTTGTACATGACGAAATAGGGATCGGGAATGAGTATCTCGTCGCCGGCGTTCAGGAGCGCCATGTAGGAGAGAAGCAGCCCGCCGGACACGGCGCCCGCGATCAGCAGTTCCTTGTCGCCATAGCCCTTGAGGGGGCCGGCGAGCAGTCTTTTGCGGAGTTCGGGGCCGCCCTGGGTGGGCGTGTAGCAGTTTTTGCCGCACTTGATGGCTTCGATAGCCTTGTCCTTGAGCGCTTCCGGCACGTCGAAATCGGGCTGGCCGATGGAAAGGTTGATCGGGTTCTTGAGGTTGGCGGCCAGATCGAAAATGCGGCGAATGCCGGACGCTTCGGTGGCCGACACCCGGTCGGCGAGTGAACGCATGGTCGTGTTCCTTTTTTGCCTGCCTTGCCGTTAGACCGAAGGCACGGAACATTTCCGTGCCCGGGTCGGCGAGACGCGAAACCGCGATTGACAGCGAGGCGGAGCTTGTTACTTCTTGGGCGCCTCGGCTTCCTCTTCGGCGTCCTTCTTTTTCGTCTTCTTCATGGCGACCTTGATGGAGCGGACTTTCGGCATGCCGAACAGGCCGTCTTTTTCGGCCGCCCAGCGGCCGGCTTCCTCGAGCTTTTCCAAACGTTCGAGGCGGGTGAGGACGTTGCGGTGCTTGGTGGCGTTGCCGCTGGTGTGGAACGACGAATGAATGCTCACGACACAATCTCCTAGTTTCGCGTTGACCATACGGCCCGGAACGCGGGCCGTTTCCGAAAAACATAAACAGCATGCATGGGAAGGAATTCTCCCCATGCACGAGCGTACCACTTTATCCATTATGGGTTGACATGTAAAATAAAAAATCCCGCAGACCGCAGTTTCCGATTCAATCCGCTGTGCCAAAGCGGGAGAAAGACTTACTTTTCCAGCAGGCGGGAGATTGCGTCGACCAGACGCGGCAATTCAAT
>JAVBRW010000103.1:0-4791 GCA_031547475.1 Planctomycetota bacterium | reverse complement strand
CTTGATGCGGGCCGAGGCCTGCATGGTGCCGGCAAGGCGGGAGGCGATGTCGGGGATGAGCGGCTGGAACAGCGTTTTCACCGCATCCATGAGGGCGGAGGCGACGATATCGGTCTGGCCCTGCGGGTTGCCCGCCGCCAGGCCGGTGAAGGATCCGGCCGCGACATTCCCCTTCACAGCCTCGTTGATCGAGAAGGTGATGGTCTCGATATTCAACTGATCGCGTTCGAGGTTGTAGGCGAGGCGCATTTCCGGGCTCAGGATGTCCATGGCGCCGGCATAGGGCGAGGCGGGGATCTGCGCGCGCGCATTCTGCATGCGCAGTTCGACGCCGGTGACCTGGCCCGCCGTCAGGCGCGCTTCGCCGTTGGCGGTCAGGTTGATCGGCTGGGTCCCGATCTGGGGCACCACGGCGCTGGCCGGAACGTTCTGGAACGTCACGGCCGAATTCACCTCCACCTGGTCGCCGACTCTGGCGGCCGCCTTGACGGCGATGCCGGACAGCTTGGACCTGAAGGCAATGCCGGACGCGGCATCGCGGGCGGACAGATCGCCGTCGTTGAAATCGAGGGTGAAATAAGGCGCCAGGGGAGCGGACGGGGTTTCCTTTTTGGGCAGGGCGAGTTTGCCGAAGTAGCTGCCGGTCCCCGCCGCTTCCGGCAGGGGTCCGACGCCGAGATCCTGCTTGGCGACGAACGCCATCGCTTTGGCGAAATCGACGACGCCGGTGTATTCTATCGACGCCACCGGCATGCCGCCGGCCGCCAGATCGTTCACCCCCTCGACCCAGCCTTTCGCCTTGATGTTGTTCAGTTCGTTGGCGAGGGAGATTTCGGTCAGGCTGACGACGCCCGGGCCGGGATCGAAAGTGGCGTTGATGCCGAAGGCGCTGTCCGGCAGAGCGACGCTTCTATTGTCCGGCAGGCCGACCGCCGCGCCGCTGACGCGGATATCCGGAATGACCAGCAAAGCCTTGCCGCCGTTGTAGGCGACCTTGACCAGGCCGTTGGCCTGGCCCGAAGCGAGCAACTCGCCGAAGCCGAGCTTTTCCGCCAGATCGTGGAAGGCGAACGAACGGACATCGATCTCCATCGCCGCCTCGCCGGCAGGGTCGAACGCCCCGTTCTTGATCATGGCCACCCGGCCGGTGAAGGGAATGTCGCCCTTGTTGTCGGCGCCGGGATAGGGGAGAAGGCGCCCGGTCAGGAGGAACGGATCGTTCAGGGTGGCGCCTTCGATGTTCAGGTAATCCAGTTCGACATCGATGGAACGGTTTTCCATCTTGTCCTCGAAGCCGAGGGTGCCGTTTTTCAGGTTGACGCGGTGGACTTCGACCGGCGGCAGGCTGGCCGCCGTTGCCGTTTCGGCCGCGTGGACGGCGGACAAGCGCTGGCGCGCGGGCGAAGCGGACGGCGCTGGTTTCGCCGAGGCTGTGAGTTTTTCGAGATCCGGCAGGTTCAGCGTGCCGTCGGCGGCGCGGCGCAGCCTGACGGCGAAGCCGTTGACGTCGAGGCTGTTGACCACGATCTTGCCGGAAAGGAGCGGGGACACGGCAACGTTGGTCCGCACCTCGTCGACAGTGAGAAGCGGATCGCCCGCCTCGCCGGCCGCGTTCAGGGGCGACAGCTTGATGCCGTCCAGCACGACGCTTCCGTTCCAGCTGAAACTCAGATTCTTGAAATCGAGATCCATGCCTGCCAGTTCCCTAGCCTTGGCTTTGGCGATTCCACGGATGGTATCCATGGGCAGGAAATGCGGAAGAAGATAGAGGACGGCGACAAACAGGACGAACAATACGGCCAAAATGATGAGCGCGATTTTGAAGCCTCTCGGTTTCCGGCGCGTTCTGAACGAACTCGTAGACAGTTTCGACTCATACACCGTATCGGCGGTGGCGAAATCGTCATCCCGCGGGCGGGAAGGCATTTTTTCCTGAATATCCGTGTCGCGCTGCGGGGTGTTCTTGTCGTCACGCATGTCGTACTTGTCGGTGTCCATTTTCGTTCTCCGTACTCAAAGCGGATTGGTTTTGAATAAACGTAAATCCCAAGCCCAAAGCGCGCGACGATTATGGGAACGAATAACCGAAACCTCACACGCTTTGGTACGTGGAAAATCCCTGTCCGGCAATCCGTGCATTCGTCATCAAGTCGGTACATCGATCCGCTGGTGTCACGCCGGCGCTTGCCAACCAAAGAAGTGCCTTTTACAGCACGACTTGGACTTTGCGGTATTTTCCCGGCAATCACTCTTTGAAGCAAGGGAAAACCCAATTTCGGGCGGATAGCGTGAACTTTCTTCATTTTTTACGCAACGCCACCATCCGCTGGCGCGCATGACCCTTTCCTAGTTGCCGACATTATAATTTACCTGTACCATGTACTGCATCACCATTCGCCCCTGCCGGAAGAGGAGTATGGCGGGTGGCGGAGATATTTTGCGGGAGAACGATTCATGCGATCAAAACGCCGTTTTCCGGCGCTGCCGGCCGGCCTTTTCCTGGCAATCCTTGTCGCGTACGCGCAATGCGCCGGCGCGGCGGAACCGCCGTTGGCGTCCCCCCAGCCGCCGCCGGTCGCCGATCCGCGCTCGCTTGGCCCGGTGGCGGCGGTCGGCCATGTCCGCATCGGCGCGGAAGAGGTTTTGGAGTTGTGGTCGCCGGTGTGGTACGAGACATTGGCGAAAGTGCGCAACGGAAAAATGTCCGCCGCCGACGGCGACGCCAAGCTGACGGCCGAGTGGCGGCGCATCATCACCGCGCTGGTGAAGGACGAACTGTTTTTCCAGGAAGCGGAGCGCGAGCACGCCTCGTTCATCAACATGATCGTCGATAACTACGTGCGGGCCGGCGCCGACCGCTCCCGCAACCAGATCGCCAGCGAAGTGCGGCGTTTGCTGCAGCAGGATATCGAACGCTTTTTCCGCCAGTTCACGGCGGAAATGGTCAAGGAATCCGGCGGCATGGTTAAGCTTCACAAAGTGCTGGAAGGGAGGGGCCTGTCGTTCCAGGAATGGCAGAACCGGTTGCGGAAAAAGGCGTTCACCCAATCCTACCTGCACCAGATCATCAAGCCCAGGGCGCCCGATCCGGGACCGAAGCAGATTCAGGAATATTATTCCGGCAACACCGAGGAGTTCGCCAAGCCCGGCCTGGTGAGGTTCAGGCACATTTATTTCTCCAACGCGAAGCGCGGCGCCGATCAGGCCCGGGACGACGCGGTGGCGGTGTGGGAGCGGCTGGTCGACGGCGAGATCGATTTCGAGACAGCCGCGCGGGAGAATTCGGACGACGATGTGTCTAAAGCGCACGGCGGCCTCGAGTCCGGGGAAGAGGCGGGCGATCCCGAGCGGGAGGCGTGGCTGGCCGATATCCGCACCGCGCTTCGCGAGGAAAAGCCCGGGGAAATCGCGCCGATTCTCGAAAGCCCGTTCGGCTGCCATATCGCCGTCCTCATCTCCATCGGCCCCGACACCAAGGTGCCGTTCAACGAGGTGCGGCGCGAAATCGAGCGGAAGCTGACGAACGAGGTGTGGGAGGCGGAGACGGATCGCTATTTCCTGTCCATCAAGAAAAACACCGAAATAAAGGTGCTTATGTCCAATTTCCCCCCATACCTGTCCTGCGAATCCCAGATCGGGCGGGACGCCCGGTCGGCGCAGGTGTTCCAGATTTCCAAGCCGGAAATAGTGGCGCCGAAATCGGGCAGGCAGGGCGGGCGCAAATGATCCGGTATTTCGATACCCACTGCCATCTGGCCATCCGCCATTTCGAATCCGACGCCGACGCGGTGGCCGAACGGGCGCTGGCCGCCGGCGTCGGCATGATGACGGTCGGCGGCGATGTCGATAGCTCGCGCCGCAGCCTCGAAATCGCCATTCGCCACGACGGCGTCGTGGCGGCCGTCGGCGTGCATCCCTGCGACGTCGGGCCTTTGGACGAGGACGGCTGGAAAGAAATCGTCGCCATGGCGGCGCATCCCAAGGTCGCCGCCATCGGCGAGACCGGCCTCGATTATTATTGGAAAGACACGACGCCGGAAGCGCAGAAGCACTGGTTCGACCGCCATATCGAACTAGCCCTGGCCGTCGGCAAGCCGCTGTCCGTGCATGCCCGGGACAGCGTCCCCGACGTTCTCGCCCTGCTCCAGCCGCATTTTTCGCGCGGGCTGAAAGCGATTTGGCACTGTTTCGTCGCGTCGAAAAAGGATATCGGCCCCGCCATCGATTTCGCCGTCGCCCACCGCCTCTACCTCGCCGTCGGCGGCCTGATCACCTTTGAGGATCAGAAACCGCTTCGACTGCACGCGCCCCGCATTCCGGACGATCTTCTCCTGCTCGAAACCGACGCGCCCTACCTTGCCCCCCGCCCGAAAACGATGGATCGGAACGAGCCGATCGGCGTTGTCCGCGTGGCGGAAGTGCTGGGCGAGTTGCGCGGGTGCGGCGGGGAGGAGATTGCGCGGGTGACGACGGAGAATGCGCGGCGGGTGTTGGGGTTTGCGTGATGGTTCGCTATTCGAATGCAAGGATATCAATCGACGAATTGTAGCGAGAACAAATTCGCAGTCAAACCGCGCGGTACAGTCCCATAGCGCATGTTTTGCCCGCTGGACCCCGGCATAACTTCCCGCTTATCGCCCGGTTCAACGCGCGCACGCCGGGGTGACGTTTGAGGGGGTGTGCGGCGGTTTAATGTGGGGGGGGGGGGACCCGCGCCGAAAACGCGGCCCCCCCCCCAAAGCGGCGTCCAGCGGGGAGACGAACCCCCCGCGAACGAAACGGGGGGTGGGG
>JAVBRW010000051.1:0-5733 GCA_031547475.1 Planctomycetota bacterium | reverse complement strand
CGGGCCGGATCGATCCAGGTCTGGTAGCCGTAGCCGAAACGGCAGTCGCCGAGCGGGGACTGCTTGTTCGAGGCGATGCGGCTCGAAACCATTTTTTCGACATACGCCTGCGGGACGATGCGCTTGCCGTTGTAGACGCCTTTCCGCTGCAGCATCTGGCCGAAACGGTACAGTTCCTCCACGTTGATCGCCAGGCCGTTGGCGGCGACGGTGTGGCCGTAAGGGCAGATGGTCATGTCGGGGTTGCCTATCCCCAGCGGCTCGAACAGGCGGAAGCGCATGTATTCGTGCAGGTTTTTCCCGCACTTTTTTTCCACCAGGCAGCCGAGCATGTAGGTGTTGAAATTGCTGTAGAGGAATTGTTCGCCCGGCTTGCGGACGAACTTGCCTTTTTCGTAGAAATGCCGGCCCCAGTCGCGGACGGTGGCGCGCTCCGGATGATCGCGGAAAAACAGCGGGCCTTCCAGGCCGGACGACATGGTCAGCATGTGTTCGACCGTGATGTCGAGGGCGTTCGGGTCGTTGACGTCGTAGGTGAGCTCCGGGAAGGCGGACGCCACTTTTTCGTCGAGCCGGATCAGGCCTTCGTCGATGGCGATGCCGATACCGGCGGCGCAGAACGTTTTGGACAGGGAAAACGATTCGAGCCGCGACAACACGCTGAACCGCGACCAGCCGCCCGCCACCTCGCCGTCCTTCCGGATCTGGCAGTACATGATGCACAAATCCTCTTCCTTCGCGTGCGCGACGAACGCATCGACCAGTTCCTGCATTTTCATGCCCCCCAATAAAAATTCACAATTCACAATTCACAATTCACGATTCACAATTCACAATTAAACCGCATTCTAATTGTGAATCGTGAATTGTAAATTGTGAATTGTGAATTGCGATCACCCGCCTGCGACTATTCAGTCGGACACCGTTATTGGATTTTGTCTTTCGTCATGACGGTGACGCCGGTGTCCACTTCCTTCGGTCCCTTGTAGCCGGTGGTGAGGGCCTGTTGCGCCGCCTGCATGCCCTTGTAACCCATGACCTGCGGGTTCTGGACCATGGCGCAGAGGAGGGAGCCGCCCTTGATCAGGTTGCGGATGGAGTCGGAATTGTCGAAGCCGACGCCGATGATTTTGTTGCCGTCCTCCTGGATGGCGTTGCCGGTGCCGGTGGTCGATCCTTCGTTGCAGCCGAAAATGCCGACACAGCCCTGGACGATGTAGTTGGCGGCGATGTCCTTCGACTTGGCGACGTCGCCCTCGCCGTACTGGGTGGCGAGGATTTCGTAGCCGGCGCCGGTGAACGCGTCGCGGAAGCCGGCCTCGCGGGCGACGGTGGAGGCGGTGGCGGCGTTGACGTTGACGATGCCGATTTTCCCGGAAGTCTTGCCGGCGGCCTTCAGCGCCTTGATCATTTCCTGCCCGGCGGTCTTGCCGGCCGCCTTGTTGTCGGTCGAGAAGGTGGCGACGCCGGGGAAGGCGGCCGGGGAGTCGACGTAGATGCTCTTGACGCCGGCGTCCTGGGCCTCGCGGAGCGCCATGGTGACGGCGTCCGGGCCGTTGGCGGCGAGGAGCAGCGCCTGCGCGCCGGCCGCCACCGCGTTGTTGATGACCTCGATCTGCTTGGCGTCGTCCTTGATGTCCGGGGCCATCCAGGGGTCGTTGATGTCGCCGAGCTCGGCGACCGCCTTTTTGCAGCCGACGTCGACGTTGGCCCAGTGCTGATCCATCTGATCCATGGTCACCAGGAAAACGCGGTACTTTTCGCCGGCCGAGGCCGAAACGGCCAGCGCCAGGGCCAAAACGCACGAAAGAACGAATACGGTAGCGACTCTTTTCATGTCCTGCTCCTTTTCACCTGGAAAATATCTGCGCAATGCGACTCACGATGGATTCAATTTGTTGAACATGACATTTGCAATGCGACGATGACTTGAAATCGCGTGCGTGACGGCCCGCGAGCCGCCCCCTCGCCCCAACCCTCTCCCCCTCGCGGGGGCGAGGGAGCGTACTGGGCGGACGGGAAAGGTAACACAATTGTTCCTGCTTTGTCGTTGCGGCCTCTAATTCCCCCTCGCCCCCGAGAGGGGGAGAGGGTTGGGGCGAGGGGGCGGCTCGCGGGCCGTCACACACGCTCATTGCCATTCAAATGGCAGTTTTCCGGAATTTCCACCTGCCGCTCCGGATGACCACGTCCATGAGGACCGAGACCACCACGATGATGCCGATGACGATGTTCCGGATGCCGACCGGCGCCTCGGCGAACTGGAGCCCGTTCTGCAGCACGCCCCAGATGGCGGCGCCGATGACGGTGCCGAGAAGAATCCCCTGTCCCCCGAGGGTCGAGACGCCGCCGATGACCGAGGCGGCCACCGCGTACATCTCGTACATGTTCCCCGCGTCCATGGCGCCCATGCCGCTCGTCGCGGTGGTGACGAGGCCGACCACGCAGGCGCAGAACGAACTGACCAGGTAGGCGGTGAGGATGGTGCGGTTGACGTTGACGCCGGACAGGCGGCTGGCCTCGATGTTGCTGCCGACGGCATAGACGTGGCGGCCGGTGCGGGTGCGGCTGAGGACGAAGTTGAAAAACAGCCAGAGAACGAACGCGATCCACACCGGATTGTATATTCCGGCTATCCGTCCGTAGTAGAAAAAGTCGCGGAACGCCATCGCCCCCTGGCCAATGGAATCGGTGTTGTAGTTGTTGTTGACGATTTGCGCGATGCCGCGGCCTATCGTCATGGTGCCGAGGGTGGCGATGAACGGCGGCAGCTTGCAGCGGGCGACCAGCACGCCGTTCAGCGCGCCCACCACCAGGCAGGACACGAGGGTGACGCCGACCGCCGCCACCGGCGACACGCCCTTGGTCATCAGCGTCGCCGATATCATGCAGCTCATGCCGACCAGGGATCCGATGGACAGATCGATGTTGCCGGTGATGAGCACGTACGACTGGCTGATGCCGACCAGCAGCACCGGGACGATTTGCCGCGACAGGTTGGACAGGTTGCGGCCGGAAAGGAACAGCGGGTTCAGGAAGCTGAACACGGCGCACAGAAGAATCAGGCCGATGGTGACGGTGACGACCTGCCCCATGCCCCTGACGGCGAAAATTCTCGAGGATATGCTGCGTTGCGATTCCACGGGGACCACTCCTTTCATTCCAGTTCAAACCGCCGCCAAACGTTCCGACTTGTTTTCGAAACGCATCGCCGCTTCCAGTATTTTTTCCTGCGTCGCCTCCCCCGCCGCGAACTCGCCGGTGATGCGGCCGTCGCAGACGACCAGGATGCGATCCGCCATGCCGAGGACCTCCGGCATTTCCGACGACACGAACAGGACGCCGATGCCGTTCTTCTTCAGATCGTTCATCAGGTTGTAAATCTCGACCTTGGCCGCGACGTCGATGCCCCGGGTCGGCTCGTCGAAAATCACCACCCGGGACGTCCGCGCCAGCCACTTGCCGACCACCACCTTCTGCTGGTTGCCGCCGGACAGGTTGCCGGCGTTGGTCTCCGGGCTCGACAGCTTGACCCTGAGGCTGTCCACCGTCTTCGCCACCATGTCCCGCTCGCGGCGGCGGTTCACCACCCAGCCGGCGTCGCACAGCAAATCGAGGTTGGGGAGGGCGATGTTTTCGCGGATGGACAGCTTGGTGCACAGGCCGTCCTTTTTGCGGTCCTCCGGCGCCAGGACGATGCCGGCGCGGATGGCGTCGCGGGGCGAACGGATGGGCACGCTTCGGCCGTCGACGACGATCTCGCCCCCGTCCTTCGCGTCGATGCCGAATATGGCGCGGGTGATTTCGGTGCGGCCGGCGCCCATCAGGCCGGCGAGGCCGACGATTTCGCCCTGACGGAGCTCGAAGGAGATGTTCCGCACCAGATGGCCGGCGTTGAGCTTTTTCACCTCGAAAATCTTTTCGCCGAGCGGGCAGTCGACGCGCGGGAACTTTTCCTTGATTTCGCGGCCGACCATGTTGGCGATGATTTCGTCCAGCGTCGTGTCGGCGAAATCCATGCTGGTGATGAAGCGGCCGTCCCGCATGATGGTGACCCGGTCGACTATGTGCTGGAGCTCCTCCAGCCGGTGCGAAATGTAGACGATGCCGCAGCCCTCGCTCCGGAGTTTCCGGATGATGGCGAACAGATCCTCGATTTCGGTGGCGGTGAGGGCGGAGGTCGGCTCGTCCATGATGAGGATGCGGGCGTCGGCCGACAGCGCCTTGGCGATTTCCACCATCTGCTGTTTCGACACCGGCAAATCGCCGACGATGGTGTCCGGGTCGATGTCCATGTTGAGGCGGCCGAGCACTTCCCGCGAACGGCGGCGCATTTCCCGGTTCGACAGGACAAGGCCGCCGGTGATTTCGCGGCCGAGGAAAATGTTCTCCGCCACGCTCAACTGGGTGCACATGTTCAGTTCCTGGTGAATCATGGCGACGCCGAGCCCCTGGGCTATTTTCGGGCTGGTCTCGCCGACCTCCTTCCCGAAAACCCGCACCTCGCCGCCGTCCCGCTGGTGGACGCCGCCGAGGATTTTCATCAGGGTCGACTTGCCCGCCCCGTTTTCGCCGAGGAGCGCCATGACCTCGCCCGACCGGAGGTTGAACGAAACGTCGTCCAACGCCTTGACGCCGGGGAACTCCTTGTTGATGTGGTTCATTTCGACTATGGTGGAATCGTTCATGGTTGTCCGCCCTGTCTTACCAATTCCTTGCACGCCTTTTCGCCTTCCAGCACGCCGACCTCGAGCATGTATATGCGGCTGGCCTGCGGCTCCAGCGTGTTCGCCTTCACATCGTCCGCCGTCCGCTCCACGAGCGGCGCCGAGGAGGGTTCGAGGCCGCACACGTATTCGCGGCTGCGGAGCATTTTCCATTGGATGAAATGCGGGAGCGTCCGCGTATGGAAGCGGACATAGACGCCCATGCCTTTTTCGCCCAGCTCCGGATTGAACAGGCAGGCCGCCGCCCAGCCGTCCGCCGGTTTGAACGTGTGGAAAAAACACACCTCGTCGGCGCCGTCCCTCGGCTCGCCGAACGCGGCGAAATGCTTCAGTTCGCCCGGCGGGTTGCCGGGGCGGACGACCGATTGCGCGAGGGGCGAGGTGATGAGCCGCGTTTTGGCGTCCAGGAACGGGTAGCCGAATTGCATGTGGTAGAGAAGCAGGCACGGCGCCGGCGCGAAATCGAGGTTTTCCACCTCGTCGACAATGCTCAGCGCATTGCCGCCCAGCCTGGCCGAAACCTGCCGCCGGAGCACCAGATCCTCGTGGTAAAACGCGCTGTGGCGCACTTCGCCCGACACGTTGAAAACGCAGTCGTCGCCGCGCCATTCCTCGCCGACCGACACTTTTTCCGCCGGCATGCTGTGGACGTCGCCGTGCGGCGGATGCATGACGCCGCCGCTTTCGCCGGGCGGCCCGATGTTGAAAAAGCCGCAGGTGGTGAGCACGCCGCCGAGGAACTGGCCGTGGAAGCCGGCCGGATCGTTCCGGTTGTAATAGGCGGGGTGGCGCACGCCCGATTTCGAATGGTAGCCGAAGGGAACGCCGTTGTACGAAGCGAGGGAAATGTCGAGGCAGCGGCTCGGGAGCAGTTCGAAACGGAGGCGGCCGGTGTTGACCTCGATTGCCTTCACCCCATCGGCGCGGCCGGAATTGTAGGTGTATTCGCGGATGCCGGCCACCTGCGCCATATTGCCGACGCGGCGCAGGAGTTCGGTGCGGGTGT
>JAVBRW010000257.1:0-4800 GCA_031547475.1 Planctomycetota bacterium | reverse complement strand
CTCAATGGACCACTCGACAACCTCTCCACGCTCGAATTCCATTGCCTGGGCGACGGCGGAGGGGAAGTTGATGTACCACTGCTCGCTCTGCTTGCGCTTGATGAGTTGTACTTTTGTGGGTAAGCCCATGGGTGCTCCTTTCTATTCTATTCATATAACTAGATAACAAAACAAAGAAAACGTCGAGCGAAAAATGCTCGACTTGAAAATTTATCTAGTCAAAGGCCAAAGATAAGCGGGCGGCCACGAGGGCCGCCCCTACCGGCGATCGATGCGCTTGACGCGGCACGAAATGCCAATCACCCGCGCCCAATCATCGCCAGCGACAGCGCCGCCACCACGAACCACAGGCACAGCCCGAGAAGTATGGGCTTGGCGCCGGTGGCGAGGATTTTGCGCAGATCCGTGTTCAGGCCGATGCCTGACAGGGCGACGACGATAAGGAATTTCCCCGCCCGCTGGAAAGCGGACGCCCAATCGGCCGGCAGGCCGCCCCAGGTGGTCAGGACCGACATCAGGAGAAAGCCGAGGACGAACCAGGGGAACACCTTGACCAGCGAAAATTTCCCGCCGAAAGCCCCGCCCGCCGCCTTTTTCGCCCGCGACGCCGCCACGAACGAGAACAGGAGCGCCATCGGCACAATCATGACGGTGCGGGTCATCTTGACCAGGGTGGCGATGGGGACGGACGCCGCGTCGTAGGCGAACGAGGCGGCCATGACGCTCGAGGTGTCGTTGACGGCGGTGCCGGCCCAGACGCCGAACGTTTCCGCCGGCATGTCCAGGAGGCGGCCGAGGAGCGGGAAAATAATCACCGCCGCCAGGTTGAACAAGAACACGACGGAAATGGAATAGCTGATTTCCTCGTCCTTCGCCCCGATGACCGGCGCGACCGCCGCGATGGCCGAACCGCCGCAGATGGCCGTGCCGGAGGCGATGAGGTCGCGGTTGTTCGGGCTGATTCCGAGTTTTTTGTCGATGAGCCAGGCGGAAAGGAACACGGCCGAAATGGTCACCGCCATGAGGCCGAGCGTTTCGACGCCGGTGCGCCAGACCACGGCCAGGTTGAGTCCGGCGCCGAGCAGGATGACGGCCAGCTGCAGTATCTGCTTGCCGGCGGCGGTGAAACCGGGCTTGAGGACCGGCGGCAATTTGACCAGACTGGCGATGATCACGCCCAGGAGAATTCCCGCCCCCGCCCCGCCCAGCCACGATATCTGTGCGCCCACCCGCGAAGCGAGGACGGCCAGCGCCGCCGCCGCCAAAAGGCCGGGAAAGGCATTTTTCCAAAAGGAAAGCTTCGTGATTTGCATTGTATGAGTCCCGTCCTCTATTGCACCCGGCATTTGCCAGTTTAAAAAACCGTGTGTGGCAGCCCGCGAGCCGTCCCCTCTCCCCAACCCTCTCCCTCTCACGGAGGCGAAGGAGGGTTGGCGGCAGCAACGACAAAGCAGGAACATTTGTTCTCTTCTTTATCGTGCGCCCAGTACGCTCCCTCGCCCCCGTGAGGGGGAGAGGGTTGGGGAGAGGGGGCGGCTCGCGGGCTGCCACACACCCATCTTCCGAAACGATTCACATTATTGATCCCGCCATCACCCGGTCAAGACGGAACGCCAATTGTAAATCACGATTTCACCTGATCCCGTATTCCCGCATTATCCTGTCCGCCAGCACCTGATCCCGGAGGCCGGACAGGATGTTCCGCGCCTGTTCCCGTTCGCGCTGGCCGGCGGCGGGCGATTTCAAAAGCATTTCCGCCGCTTCGAGCCGCGCCGCCTCGGCCGTGTCGGCCGCTTCCGGATAGACGGCGAAAACATCGGCGAACGCCCTGAGCGCGTCGGCGTCCCGCCCCTGCATCCGGTAAATGCGGGCCGTCTCCAGCATGATGGTGGCGGCGTCCTGACGGGCGGCGGCGGAATCGCCCGCCAGATCCCTCGCTTCGTCCAGGGCGTCGAGCGCCCGTTCGTATTCGCCCCCGCTCGAAAAAGCCCGCGCGGCAAGTATGTACATGGCGCGTTCGACGGCCCGTACCGAACCGGCGGCCGCGCGGATTTCGCCGGCCAAACGCTCCGCCACCCGCCAGCCGTCCGGCTTTTCGGCAATCCAGCTGTCGCCGAGCAGGTTCAGCATGGGAATGGCCCAGGCGCCGTCGAGGTTGTCCAAGGCGTTCCGCTCCAGAATGCCCCGCGCCGCGTCGGCGACCTGCCTGGCCGGGCGCAGCGGATCCGCCTCGTTCGGATCGGCCAGCGCCAGCCGCGCCGCCCGGTAGGCCGCTTCCTGCACCCGCCACGGCGAAACCGGCGGCAGGCTCGGGGACGCCGGATTGGCCGCGAACAGATAGCGCTGGTAGGCGTCCCTCGGATAGCCCGAATCCTCGGCCAGCTTTCCCGCCAGCAGCGCCGCCTCGGCGTCGATGTCGGCGAACACGGCCAGACGGGTCAGCGCCTGCCGCTGCTCGCCCATCTCCGCCATGCACACGGCCCAGCGCCGGGCGGCGTTGGCCCGCAGCACGCGGGGGAGCTCCGAATTGTTCATGAGGGAAAGATAGTCGGCGGCGGCGCCGCGCCATTCGCCCATCAGCTCGAGCGCTCTCCCCCGGGACCAGCGCGCCCGCCGCGCCGCCAGGCTCGACGGCCCGGAAGTGGCGATGGCCTGGTTGAACGGCCGCAGGGACGCTTCTATCCGCCGCCGCGCCTCGTCCCGCCACAGCATGGAACGGGACGACCACGCCCCGACATTCCATTTGTCCGCCAGCCGCATGAGGAAGGCGCCGGATTCCATGTTGACCATGCCCTGGTTCAGGCTGTCCTGAAGCGACAGTCCGTCGGCGGCCGATTCCTGGAAACTGGCGGCGGCGGCGGCGAAATCGCCGAGCGTGCGATCGATCTCCTCCTCCGACGGCTCGTCATCCCGCAGTATCTTTTCCGCCTTCGCCAGCCCAAGCGCGTGCCGGGCTTCGCCGAGCCGCGACGACAAAACGCTGTCGGTGACGCCGGCCGGCTGGCGCTTCCGGAGGTGCGATATCATGCCGATGGCCAGCTCCAGCTTGTCGATGCCGTTCCCCAGCCATTCGTCCGCCGCCTCGGCGGAAATCGCCAAATCGTAGCCGCTGTCCGGATTGCCTCCGCCCGCCAGCAGCCGGCCCAGATCCCGCGCCAGATCTTCTGCCGATCCGGCCCGCTTGTGATCGACGAGGATGACGGCGCTTTCGGAATCGCTCATCAGCAAATCCATGTCCCCGGACAGCGACACCGGCCCCTCCATCTTGCCCAGCCGAAGAATTGTCTCCATCGCCTGGAATTCCGAAACCAGCAGGGACGAAAACAGCCTGCTCCGGCGCAGCATGCGGGACGCCTGGTGGTTCAGCGCGATGGCGAGGCCGAAATCGCGCCGGGCGTCGGCGGTCCGCGACGCTTCCCGGCTCGCGTTGTAGCGGAGTATTTGGTTGGGATTGGACGGCCGGGTGGCGGGATACAGGTAGTCGAGCGCTTCGCCGAGGCGGCCGCGCGCGAGTTCGGCCCGGCCCGCCACCTGCCAGGCGCCGTAATCGACGCGCCCCGCCGCGAGAATCGGCGCCAGCGTGTCCAGCGCCGCCGACGGCAGGCCGAGATTGAGCTGGACCCGGGCCTTGACCACCCGGGCGCCGTCCCAGCGGCCGGGGCTGGCCATGCCGGCCAGCGCGGCGTCCAGCGCCGCGTCCGCCTGCGACAACAGGCGCCGCGCGTCCTCGCGGCCGAGCGATTCCGACATTTCCACCAGCGCCAGCGCGAGGCCGAGGCCGGCCTCGCGCCTGTCCTCGTCCGACGGCGCCTCGTCGTTGATCACCCGGCGGTACCACTTGGCCGCGTCGGCCGGCTGGCCGAGAAGGGCGGCGGCGTTGCCCCGGTACACGGCGGCGCGGGCGCGGAGTTCGTCCTTGGCCGGATCGCTTTCGATGAACGCTTCCGCCTCGGTCGACGCTTCGCGGACGAATTGTTCCTCGCGCCTCGCCATGCGGAGCGCGATGCGGTCGAGTTCGATTTCCTTCCGCTTGTCGCCGACCGGGAAGGCGAGGCGGGCGCGGTCGAGTTCGCCGATGGCCTGGTCCAGAAGCCGGTCGCGGCGCTGCCGGTCCTTGACGCCGCCGGGATAGGGAATTTCCTCCGCCAGCAGCCGGAGGCACCGGGAGGTGCGCTGCGCCGCGTCCCCTTCCATTCCGGCCGGCAGGGTAATGCCGCCGACCTTGCCGTACAGATCGATGGCCTGCTGGTATTCGCCCGCCGCCTCGTAGGCGCGCGCCGCCCAATAGGCGGCCTGCACGTTGTAGGCCGGCTCCTGGAGGCGGTAGCGGTTGTTGACCAGTTGTTCGAGGGAGGCGGCGACGTCGAGATATTCGTCCCGCGTTTTCGCCAGGCCGAAGCGCGCCTGATCGAGAAGGAAACGCCCGGTTTCGCGCCGTTTCAGCCATTCGGTTATTTCCGCCGGCGCGCCGCTCACCGCCTGCGCGGCCGGATCGTTCAGGACCGAGGCGGCGAGATCCATCGCCCGATCGTAGATGCCGCCCTGCACCATGCGTTCGGCGATGGCGAGGCGGGTGTCGGCGGTTTCAAGCGTGAGGGGCGGCGGTTTGGCCGCGCCGGTCGGCGCGGGCGGCTCTCCCGCATAAAGGGAGGCGAAGAGCGAAAACAGCGCTAACAGAACGGCTGCCTTTTTCATTTCTCCACATACGGCTCCAGCGCGTTCCGCATTTCGTCGGGAATGACGCACGGTTTCAGGTTGCGGCCGACGCAGGCCAGCTCCACCGCCGCCGTCACCAGCGGT
>JAVBRW010000147.1:0-3702 GCA_031547475.1 Planctomycetota bacterium | reverse complement strand
ACGTGGCGCCAGTGGTTTGGGGGTTGCGTTCCCATCCACTGTTTGTGCTTGGCTGTGCGGCCATCTTCGCAATCCAAACGCGGGCGCCCACCTGGGCCGCCCCTACCGGGGATCGTTGCGTTTGCCGCCAACGCGATGTATTCACCGTCCGTCCGCCCGCCCGAACAACCGCTTCTCGATCACGTCGCACAGCATGTGGCCTGCCAGTATGTGGCACTCCTGCACGTGCGAGGTAATATCGGACGGCGCCTGGAAGCAGAGATCGACGAGGGAGGGCAGGGCGCCGCCCTTTTGGCCGGTGAAACCGACGATTTTGAGGCCGCCGGCGCGGGCGGCTTCGCAGGCTTTCAGAATGTTTTTGCTGTTGCCCGAGGTGGAGAACGCCCACAAGACATCGCCCGGGCGGCCGAGCGCCTCGACCTGGCGGCTGAAAAACGGTTCGGGGCCGTAATCGTTCAGGCAGGCGGTCATGACCGAGGTGTCGACGGTCAGAGCGATGGCCGGGAGGGCGGGGCGGTCCATGCGGAAGCGCACCACCAGTTCGCCCGCCAGATGCTGGCAGTCGGCGGCCGAACCGCCGTTGCCGGCGAACAGCACCTTGCCGCCGTTTTTCAGGGTCGAGCACAGGAGGTCGGCGATTTTTTCGAACAGGGCCGGATAGCTTTCGTCCCGCGCCAACGAGTCGACGGTGGCGGCGGCGAGCTTGAGGTACGAGGTGATCACGCTTAATGCTCCTTGCGGTGGCTGTGGCTCGCGTAACCGAGCTTTTCCCGGTAGTTGACGATGGAACGGCGTTTGATGACAATGCCGGCGGCGGCCAGGCGATCCATTATTTCGTTGTCGCGGAGCGGCCGGCGCTTGTCCTCCTGCTCGATCATTTCCTTGATTTGGAGCATGACCGAGGCGCTGGACGACGCTTCCGCCCGGTCGGAGGTGCCGCTGACCCGGGCGAAAAAATTCTTGAGCGGCTTGATGCCGAGGGGGGTGTCGATGTATTTGTCCTTCACCGCCCGCGACACGGTGGAAATGTCGTAGCCGACCCGGTCGGCGATTTCCTGCATGAACAGGGGCGCCGGCGCGTTGATGCGCTGGGCCAGGTAGTCCTCCTGCGCCCGGATGATTTCCGTCGCGACCGACAGGATGGTTTTTTCGCGCTGCGCCACCGCCTTCACGAGCCACTGGGCGTTATTGTATTTTTCGCGGAACTTCTTGGCCAGGCCGGAGCGGCGCATCTGCTCCCGGAACTGGCGGAACGGCTCGGCCCGCGCCGGATCGGCTTCCAGGCGCTCCCGCAGCATTTTGCCGCGCCGCGAATTGTCGAACAGGGCGGTGAAGAAGTCCGACACCTGCGGCTGCAAACCGGACGTCAGCCTGACCGAATAGCCGCTTTCGGCATCGCCGTCCACCACCAGTTCCGGCCGCACCGCCAGGACCGGCTCTTCGGAAAAATCGGCGCCCGGGCGCGGGTTCAGGGTGCGGATGATTTCGGCGCCGCGCTTGACTTCGTCCAGCTCGCACTTGAGATCGCGGGCGATTTTCGGCAAGCGGTTGGCGGCCAGATCCTCGAGATGGTTTTTCACCATGCCTTCGATGATTGGGTTGTTTTCGGGGCGGTTGGCGAGCTGCAGGAGCAGGCACTCGGACAAGCCCCGGGCGCCGACGCCGTCGGGCTCGAGCTTCTGCAACTCGGTCAGCGCCTGCTGGAGTTCGTCCCGGGACGGCGGCGTTTCGCCCTCCGGCACCGTTTCCTCCAGCGGCACGGTGAGCCAGCCGTTGGCGTCCAGCTTCTGCACCATGCCGCCGGCCAGGCGGCGGATGCGGTCGGGCATGGGCGTTTCGGACAGTTGGGTAAGCAGGTGATCGACCAGGGACGGCGGCCGGGCGGTGGCGTTGGCGATGGGGTCGAACACGTCCTCGTCGTCGCCGGACGGCCCGCGGGACGGCGAATAATCGTCGTACATGTCGTCCCAGCTGTAATCCACCTCGTCGACCCGCTCGAGGCCGGTGGCGGCGTCGTTGTCGGCATAGACGTTGGCGTCGGGGTCCGCTTCCTCGCCGGCCGAAATGGCGGCGGAAACGTCCGAGTCCTCGATATCGTCGGCGTGATCCGCGCGATCGCCGGCGAGCTCGGCCGCGGTGTCGCCGGAATCGGTTTCGAGCTCTTCTATTTCGAGGGTGGGGTTTTCCAGTTGTTCCTGGCGTATGCGCTGTTCGAGCTGCATGAGCGGCATTTGCAGAAGCTCCATCGACTGGATCATCTGCGGCGACAGCGCCATTTCGAGGCGTTGCGCAACCTGCATGCTCAAACCTGTGGATATGCCCGAACTCATGCCCGTGTCCCCGCGCATATATACCCAAAGCGAATTGGTTTTGGATAAACGTAAATCCCAAGCACAAAGCGCGCGCGAAGGTTATGGGGTTGAATAACCGAAAACCATGCGCGCTTTGGTATATGCAAATGTACACCACCCAACCCGAAGCCGGAACGTCACAAAAAATCGCGGTGAATTCGCGGGCAAGACCCGCGCGCCGGGCAGGGGGCTGTTCTATCTATTGGCAAAATAATTGCAATAAAGCATTATGTCAGGATAGCCCAACACTGCCTGCTCGTCAACCGGCAAATTGGAAAAACCCGCATTTTTCCTTATTTTTCGGCGTTGGTTGAATTATTTTTACCGGTGTCCGCAAAAAGATTTGGGTGGGGACGCAATGCGGGGAAACAAAAAAGGCCGCCCGAATGGGACGGCCGGGTAAACTAAAAGGACCTCCATCGCAATGCCGCATGGGTGATGGAATTCTGAACCCGCAGGCTCAGGTGGGAGCCGCACCGCTGTCATGGGCTTGTCAACCTCATATAGAGGTTTTTACCCGGATCAGCGGGATTTTTGGCCCCCTTCTGTAAATGGAGTCGGTTCGAGAATAATCTCCATTGCGAACATGACAGAGGTCACTATTTACTATATCAGCAAAATCAATTATGTCAAGACCCGTAATTTTCTTTTTCGTTTCTTGAATAATTTTTCGACAGTGGACAGGGCATTTTAGTGTTTTTTGCTTCAATGGATTGCTGTCAATTTTTTCCAGAAATCCTTCGCCCGGCCCGCGCTTTTTCAAGACTTTTCAATGCGACAGAAAGCGGAGCAGCCCGACCAGATAGACGACGACGGAGCCGACCGTGCCCAGTGCGAGAACGAGAATGCCGGTCCCGATGCCGCCGCGCATAAGGCTCACGAGCGCCAACACCAGCGCGGCGATGTTCAAGGGCAGGCCGAGGAAAATGGTGAAGGGAATGGGCGAGCTCAGGAAAACCCAGGCCAGGAACAGGCAAATCCATGTGCTCCACACCGGCGGTTTCGGCATGATGAAGTTGGACGAGATACCGCCGTCGCCGCTCACGCGCGTGAATTCGGTGCCGTCCGGCGTCTGTTTGATGAAGATTTGCTCGAAATGGCCGGACGGCGGCGTTCCCGCGCCCGGCATCGGATCCGGGCCGCCCGCCTGGCGCACTTCGTCGTCCGACATGCGCTCCGGCTCGACGACTTCGGTTTTGCTTGGCGTTTGTTTGGGGAGGGAATCCATGGCTTTCTCCGGTCGAATTAAGAATGGATCTATACGCATCCTTCAAAACAGGGAACAATTGTTTATTGTCCTATTAATACATTCATTCTTCATTATATGCCAAAGCCATTTCGATTTTCAGTT
>JAVBRW010000263.1:0-6062 GCA_031547475.1 Planctomycetota bacterium | reverse complement strand
GGACAAGCGGATCGACAGTATAACCGGGGTGCTGGCGGAGGCGAAAAGCGACCGGCGGGTCGGCGACTGGATGACGGCGATGCTCACCTATGTTTCGGCGCAATTCAAATTCAGAAATTTAAAAGAGTTTTATGTTCGATCGTTTGGTAAAATATATGGCAGGAAGGAGGCTGAGGATATGGCGATGACTTCTGCGGAGGAATTGTGGGTGGAAGGAGCTACCGAAACCATCATCGATGTTTTGGAAGCTCGATTTGGTCCAGTCCCCGGCACACTGGGAAAAGCGATTGTCAATTCAAGCATTCGGCGGATCAAATCGCTGACAAAGCTGGCCGCAACATGCAAGACCCTTGATGATTTCAAGCGCGCCTTGAAGAAGTAAAAGCACACCAACCAGCGTGATGCAAAAAGGGCTTCCAAATCCGTGGAAGCCCGGTTTGCATCACGGTGGTTGGTAATTGGCAACTGCCATCACGACGCCGGCGCCGCGTCCTCGAGGAACCCTTCCAGCCTTCTCGCCCGCACCGGATGCTGGAGTTTCCTGAGCGCCTTGGCCTCGATCTGGCGGACGCGCTCGCGGGTGACGTTGAATTTTCGGCCGACCTCTTCGAGCGTGTAGGTGTAATCGTCACCAATCCCGTAACGGAGCTTGATGATTTCCCGCTCGCGGTAGGTCAGGCTTTGGAGCACGTTCCCGATCTTGTCCTTGAGCATTTCGTAGCTCGCCATGTTGACCGGGCTTTCGGCCGACTTGTCCTCGATGAAATCGCCGAAATGGCTGTCGTCCGAATCGCCGGCGCCGATCGGGCGATCGAGGGAAATCGGGTGTTTCGAAATGCGCAGGACGCGCCGCGCCTCGGCCACCGGAATATCCGCCTCGGCCGCGATTTCCTCGACCGTCGGTTCCCGGCCGATCTCCTGCACCAGTTGCTTGGTGATGCGGCGAAGCTTGGACATCGTCTCTATCATGTGCACCGGAATCCGGATGGTGCGGGCCTGATCGGCGATGGCGCGGGTGATGGCCTGGCGAATCCACCAGGTTGCGTAGGTCGAGAACTTGTAGCCGCGGCGGTATTCGTATTTCTCCACCGCCCTCATCAGGCCGGTGTTGCCTTCCTGGATGAGGTCGATGAAGCTGAGGCCGCGATGGCGGTATTTCTTGGCGATGGACACCACCAGGCGCAGGTTGCCGCTCGACAGCTTCTGTTTCACCGTCTGGTATTCGCTGAACCGCTTGTCGACGTGGCGCGCGCGGACCATGAGGCGCGTCAAGGGCTCCTTCGCCTCCATGCGGATGCGGAGTAGCTTGTCGCGGGCGATTTCCAGGCGGCGCTTTTCCTGGCCGGTCAGTTTGTCCTGGCGGGACTTGAGGAGGTGCTCGTCCTTGATGAGTTTTTCCGCGTCGAAGGCGAGCTTCATGATGCGATCGCGGATGATCAGCATTTTACTGGTCCGGAGGCCCAGTTCCTCCAGCAATACCGCCATGCGGCGCTGGCGCGAACGCATTTCGGAAAAATACTGGGCGCGGCGCGAGGCGGACAGCGAGTGGTCCTCCATCTTGCGCCAGAGGTCCGTCAGTATTTCGTAGATCCTTTTAAGCGACTCCATATGGCCGGGCAGGCGGGTCAGGACATCGTTCTTGTCGGTGCCGGCCGGATGGGAGTTGCGCATAATCTTGTCAAGGCTTTCGCGGTTCTGCTTGACCTTGTCGTAGAGTTCGAACACGTAGGCCATGGCCACCGGGCTTTCCAGCGTGCGGCGGCGGAACCGGGAGCTCGACAGTTCGATTTTCTTGGCGAGAACCACCTCCTCCTCGCGGGTCAGGAGCGGAATGGAGCCCATTTCGGACAGATACATCCGCACCGGATCGTGCACGTCGCCGACGTCGGATTCGGGGATGAGGGTTGAGCCGACCACCAGCGCTTCGGCTTCGGGATCCTCGGTGTCCATTTCGACATCGTCGAGTTCCTCGGCCTCCTCCTCCTCGGCCGCGTCCATGACGGTGATGCCTTCGTTGGCGAGGCGGGTGAATACTTCGTCAATCTCCTTGGGATCGATGGCGTCCTCGGGCAGGAGATCGTTGAATTCGGTGTAGGTGATGCTTTTCCTGCCCTTGATCTTTTTGATGATCAGGGCGATGGCCTTCTCGTCCAGAACGGCGGCAGGCGCTTCCTCGGCCGGCGCCGGTTCGGGCGGGGCGTCTTCGGGCAGGATTTCGTCCTCGTCCTCGGCCGGGCGGGCTTTCATGCGCGCGCTTGCGCGTTTGTCCTGGCGTTTCGATTTGGAGCGGGGAGCTTCCTCCTCCTCCTCCTCATCCTCATCGAGATCGTCCAGTTCGTCTTCGTCCATCACCGCCTTGGCTTTGACGCGGACCGATGCTTTGGTTTTTTTGCCTTTGCCGGCGGCGGCCGGCTTGGCGCTCTTTTTCTTCGTCATTATTCCCATGTCCTCAAACGTCCGGCTTGCCGTCACTTCTTGCGCATCGCCTGGAGTTTCGTGTATTCGGCCAGCAGCCTGGCCTCCAGTTCGACGTCGCCCCTTCTTTGGGCGGCGGTCATTTCGCCCAACAGGAGCCGGATCTCCTCTTTGCGGTTTTCATCCCTCACCAGGTCCAACAAGCGGGCCAACTCCTTTTCCGACAAGGGTTCGTTGTCCGGAAAAGCCAGATCCGCCAGACGATCGGCCGCATCCGGGTCTTCCACCCGGGAGCGGATATCGTTGATGGCCGGACTGCGTCCGTTGTCCCATTCATCCCTGGTGAGCGCCGCCAATTCGGCCAGCGGCGCGTCATGCCATTCGTCCGGGGGATAGCTGTCGGCGACGCGCCGGCACCATTCCGGACTTTCCCACATGTAGCGGAACAGCCGCGCTTCCCGGCGGCGCCGGCCATCGGCCGTTCGCCTGAGCGCGTCTTCCATTTCCAGTCCGGCCGTGGGCGGCGACAAGCCCCTTTGTTTCGCCGGTCGCGCCGTTTGTCTGGCCGCGACACGGACAGGGGCTGCCGGCGCCCGCTGGGCGGGCTGGGGCAATGTTTCTTCCGGCACTCCCGCCTCGGCCGCCACCCGTTGTCGCATCAGGGCGCGCTTGACCGCGTCGGGGCACAGGTTGACCGTGTTCATCACTTCCCGCACCGCCAGGCCGACCGCCGCCAAATCCTGCGAGCGGGCCGGTCCCAGCAGCCGGTTGACCAGATAGGTGAAGCTGTCCTCGGCCTGGCCGAGTTTTTCGCGGAACGCGTCGGCGCCGTGCCGGGGCAGGAAATCGCCCGCGTCCTTCAGCGCCAAATCGCCCGCCACCGCCAGCGGCACATCCTGCTGCATGAACAGATCGATGGCGCGCCGCGTCGCTTTTTCCCCGGCCGCGTCCGAGTCGAAAAAGGCGACAACCCTGCCTTTTCCGCCCGCCAGGTGCCGCCGGAGCAGGCCGACGTGATCTTCCGTCAGCGCCGTCCCCAGGGTCGCCACCACGTTCCGGATGCCGTACTGGTGGCACATGATGGCGTCGGTGTAGCCTTCCACCACCACGGCGGTGCCGGTCAGGGAAATTTCCTTCGCCGCCTGCGGCAGGCCGAATAAAACCTTTCGCTTTTCGAACAGCCTTCCCTCGGGGGAATTGATGTATTTGCCGCCCGCTTCCGGCTTTTCCACCAATACCCGTCCGCCGAACGCCACCGGCCTGGACTGGCTGTCCATAATCGGAAACATCACGCGGCCGCGAAACGCGTCGTAATATCTTGTCCTGCCGCCGGTCTCGTCCTGTTTCATCCGCACCACGCCGGCCTGCCGGGCATACTCCATTAATTTCTCTTTTTGGCCCGGTTCTTTGGAACTTTTCAGCAAAAATCCACACAGGCCGTCCCATGTGTCCGGAGACCAGCCGAGCCGCCAGCGGGCGATGGTTTCCTGTTCGAATCCCCGGGACAGCAAATAATCCAGCGCCGCCTTGCCACCCGGCGTGCGCAAACTTTCCTCGTAGTAGTCGAGCGCCCGCGAACAGCACCACAACAATGCCGTCTTGGTGTTCGAATTCCGCGCCGCGTCGCGGGCGGCGGCCGGGCTGTCGAACTCGAGGGGCAATCCGGCGCGCTCGGCCAGCAATTTGACCGCTTCCGGGAATTCCACCTTTTCCATCATCTGGACGAAGCGGAACACATCCCCCTTGGCGCCGCAGCCGAAACAGCGGAAAAACTGCTCCGCCGTCCTGATGTTGAACGACGGCGATTTTTCGTTGTGGAACGGGCACAGGCCGATGAGGTTGGAGCCGGCGCGCTTCAGCTGCACGTTGTAGCTTCCCACCACCTGCGACAACTCATTGGCCGCGCGAACGCGTTCGACGAAATCCTGTGTAAAAAAAGCCATTGGCCACTATTTTCCCTGGAAAAAAGGCAGCGCCAGGGCCGCGGGTCAAAAAAACAAAACCGTCTCCCAGCGCCCGGCGCGGGAGGCGGCGTTAGTACTATTGATTCCCAAACCCCACATTCCGCCCAAGGTGGGGACGCGCCATCATCAGTCCTCGCATTTGCTCAACACGTTGTCCGATAAAAAGTTAACCTGATAAAACATCGCCTGTTCCCTTCCCTCCAAGAAAACCGGCGCCGGCCGCAAAGGGGAACGATTTCGGAAAAAAATCCCGGCATCGGCCATAATTTGCTTTAACCCGGATGGCCTAAAGGTTACCATACACCAAGAAGCCGGGTTAGACAACTAATTTCGGCGTTGCATTATAATTTTCCTGTTTCATCAATAATGAACGACCATGGATTATCGGAACCTATCATGCGCAAACTACACGATCGATTTTTCAAACAAGCCAAACGCGAAGGCAAGCTTGCCCGATCCGTTTACAAGCTGGAGGAACTGGATCGGCGCGAGCATCTGTTTCGATCCGGCGACACGGTGCTCGATGTCGGCGCCGCGCCCGGATCGTGGCTCGAGCACATTGTCCAGGCCATAGGCCCGTCCGGTGTGGCCTGCGCGGTCGACTTGAAGCCGATTGATAAAAAGTTCAGAAACGTCGCCCATTTCCGCAAGATGGACGCGCGGGAGCTGACCGGCGCCGAGTTCGCCGATGTCGCTCCGGGCGGCTTCGACATCATTGTCAGCGACATGGCGCCGAACACCTCCGGCATCCGCATAGTCGATCAGGCCAGAAGCCTTGAACTGTGCGAAAGCGTGCTGGCTCTCGCGCTGCGTCTTTTGAAGAAAAAAGGCAAATTCGTCTGCAAAATATTTTACGGTCCGGAGACCGAGGAGTTCAAGAACAAGGTGGCCGGCCATTTCAAAACCGTGAAAATCCGCAAGCCCGACGCCTGCCGGGACGAAAGTTTCGAAACCTATGTGATTGGCCTTGATTTCCGGGGGTAAAATCCCATGCGCCGCATCGCCGTCGCCCTATTCCTTTCCCTTATTGTCCCGCTTTCTTCGCCTGCCCGCGCGCGTTGCGGCGAAACCGCGCCCGCCGCCGACATTTTCTCGCAGTTCGCCGGCGTCCATTTGCCCAAGGCGGGCGATTGGCTCGAATACCGGGTCGGCTATCCCGTCGATCCGTTGGAAAACAGTCTGGACGGGCGCGTCGTTTCCGGCCAGGCCGGCTCGGGTGGCGGAGACGGTTCCGGAGAAAACGAAGGCCTTCTGTTCATACGACCCACCTTCGAGCCGCCCGTGCTCTGGCGCGCCCTTCCCCTCCGCCTGGAAATCACCGGCGTCGAACCGACCGGCTGCCGGGTGCGGATGACGTTCGGCGGAGTCGGGCGCAACTTGTTCTTGCCGCTGATCAAACGGGGCGATTCCGGCGCGTTCCGCTACGATGAACCGTATCCGGAGGACGAACATTCCGTCCACACCGTCGGCGACCGCGAATTCGCGGTAACGGTGGAGCGCCGCCATGGACAGGGTTTGGGCTTTGTCCGCCTGTCCAGCCCCGATCTGCCGTTCGGTTTCGCCCGCTTCGCCAGCGAAAACATCGATCTGGCGCTGATCGGCATGGGGTCGGGCGAACCGCCGCCGTTTCCCTTGGCCGAAGCACCCAAGATGACACCGGAGATGGGGAAGTTGTATGCAAAT
>JAVBRW010000006.1:0-5860 GCA_031547475.1 Planctomycetota bacterium | reverse complement strand
CTACACGGTGGCGAAGTTCATAGCCGACTTGCTGGAAGTGCCGATTACCCCCGACAGCCCGGCGAAAATCCTGATCAACCGCACCAAAAACACCATCGTCGCCTCCGGGGACGTCCGGGTCAACCGGGGCATGATTTCCATCCAGGACAAGACGGTCACGCTCCGGCCCGGAACGCCCGATCAGCCGCCCGCCTACACCCTGAACAACGAAACGCCCAGAACGTCGGTGGAACTGGACGGCCCCGGTTCGTACGCCGATTTGCAAGGCCTTATCGACACCATGAACGCGATGGGATTGTCCACCGCGCAGGTCATCACCATGTTCGAGGATTTGATCAGCGCCGGCGCCATCAACGCGGAACTGCTGGTGCAATAGAAAGCGACAAGGAGATTGCCATGTTGGACGCGCTTGAATCCAATTTCGGAGGCCTGGGGGGGATGAACCTCGGAGCCATGGGCGCCGCGTTCGGACGCGACCGGGATCAGAAAAATCTGGAGAAAATCGAAGCCATCCGGCAAGGCCGCACCGCGTCGGGCCAAGCCGGCGAGGACGCCAAGACCCGGCAGGTGGCGGAGGAATTCGTCTCGGTGTTCATGAACCAGGTCATGAAATCGATGCGTTCCACCGTCAGCGAAAACCCGGCCTTCCACGGCGACAACGGCGAAAAATTCTTTCAGGAAATGCTGGACACCGAACAGTCCAAATCGCTGGCCAAGGGCAGAGGCTACGGCCTGACCGACCTTATCTACCAGTCGCTGGTCCGCATGTCCCACCCGCCGGCGACCTTCCCGTCCGACCAGGCGTCGGCGGCCAAAGAGGCCGAGGCGGCCGAGGCGGCGGGCGAAGGGTCGGGGGAAAGCGTGGATAATGATTTGGTGGTGGACGCCATCGAGTAGTATAATGCCGGGAATGTTTTTCCGGACATTCCGGCGGTCGCGGCGTCGCGGGTGAAAGGCGGGCAAGACATGGACAAACAGGCCGAAGCTGCCCTCAAGCGCGCCATTGGCATGCTGGAGGCCGTTCTGAACCGCCAGATCGCGCTCCACCGCGGCATGCTGAAAATCGCCGACGACAAGCACGACAGCGTCATGCGGGGCGATTTGGAAAAATTGGAAAAGACGGTCGCCGAGGAAAGGAAGCTGGTCGCCAGAATCGAGGAGGAGGAAAAAAACCGGCGCGCCGTCATGCCGCTGGTCCGCTCCGCCCTCAAGCTTCCCGAATCGGTGGAAAAGCTTCCCGAAGTCATCGCCGCGATGCCCGAGCCCGAGCGCTCGCGCATCGCGCCGGTGCGGAACGAATTGAAGCGCCTCCTGGAGGAATGCCAGCAAAAGACCCGCCACAACGCGGAACTCCTGAAGGCCAGCATCGAGCATGTCGAAGCCTTCCTCCGCACCATCTCCGAAGCGGCCAAGGGCGATGCCAATTACAATCAGAAAGGAAAGAAGGCCGGCGGCGGGCCGACGATAATAGACCGCAACGCCTGATTCGCGATTTATGATTTATGATTCATGGATTGCGAAGTTTTGCGTACAACGCCACATCGAAAATCACGCCGTTCTTCCGCGCATGCTTGCGCATGATTCCCTCGCGGACATAGCCGTTCTTCTCCAGGGCGCGCATCGAGCCCGCATTGCCCTCGAGCACATTGGCCTGCAGCCGGATGAACAGCAGTTCGTCGAACGCGTATTGCGTCAACAGCGCCACCGCCCGCGTCATCAGGCCTTTTCCCCAATACGGCTCCCCGAGCCAATAGCCCACTTCCGACGTGCCGGAATAGATGTCTGCCAGCGGCACCAGCCCCGCCCCGCCGACGAAGGCGCCCTGCCATTCGATGGCGAAATTGCAGATTCTCGTTTCCGTTTTGGCGATTTCCAGCCAGGCGTCGGCATCGCTTTCGCGGTACGGATGGGGAAAGCGGGCGGCGAGGTATTGGGCGACGCGGGGATTGTCGGCGAGGCGGACCAATGTATCGCGGTCCGACAACTGGAATGGGCGCAAAGCCAAATCACCCGAGATCAAGCGCATATTTTTCGTCCCTTCGGGAAACCTCCTCCAATTCCAGAACATCGAGAATGGCCCGCCGCAGCGGCGTTTCCGTCTCGTCCAGCGAATAACGCCGGCCGGTCAGGCTTTCCAGGCTGGCGACCGAGCCCTGCGACGCGGTTATGCCGCACGGGTGCATGTAGCGGGTGAAACAGGACAGATCGGGCGCGATGTTCAGCGCGAAACCGTGCCAGGCAATCCAGCGACTGACCGCCACCCCGACCGCCGCCACCTTGCCCATGCCGATCCACACGCCGGTCAGTCCGGGCCGGCGCCCGCCTTCCACTTGGTAATCGGCGAGGAAACGGATGACGCATTCCTCCAGCAAGCGCAAATATTTGTGCAGATCGCGGTTGAACCATTCGAGCCGGAGAATCGGGTAGACCGTCCACTGCCCCGGGCCGTGATAGGTTACATCGCCGCCCCGGCCGGACTGGTAATATTCGATGCCTTGCCGCCGCAATTCGTCCGGATTAATCAGCAGATTGGAACCGTCGCCGGACCGCCCGCAGGTGATGACGGGCCGGTGCTCGGCCAGGACGATGGTCCCCGGCGCATCCGGGTTCGCGGCCGTGTCGGCCAGCAGGCTGCGCTGCAGTTCGACGCCTTCGGCATAGGGCAGATCGCGCTTGACCAGAAAGCGCACGGTTCGTGCCGCCATTACGCGTTCCTTTCGGCGAACAGGCGAATGCCATGCAGCAGCAGATCGCTGTCGTACATGAATTTTTCGGGGAATACGCCGGCAACCGCCTCGCCCCAGCCGCCGGTGACCGCCACCGGCGCGCTATCGAAACGGAGCGCGGCCGTGGCGACGGCGAGCGGCAGGCAAGCGGTCATGCCGTGAAGCATGGCGTCGCGGGTGTTGTCGCCGATCGCCGTTTCGTTCCAGTCCGGGACTTCGGACGACAGGTCGGGGAGCTGGGCGGCGGAAGCCAGGCTGGACAGCCACATGGCCGGTCCGGGAATGATGTACCCGCCCTGGAAAACGCCCGCGCCGTCGACAAAATCGACAGTGGCGGCACTGCCGCACTGGATTGTCACATAGCCGTTCGAGCCGGCCGCGCCGGCGAAATGCCGCTTCCCCGCCGCCATGGCGGACAGCAGGCGATCGCAGCCGGTGGTGTGCGGCGTGGCGAGGCGGTGGGGGATGATGTCGTCCTTCCCCGGCTTGATGAAGCGCCGCGCCAGGCCCGTACGCTCGGCCGCCGAATCGACCGCCGCGTTGGCGGCCGGCGCCACCGACGACACCCAAACGGCTTGCGAATCGGCCTCCGGCGCCGCTTCGGCGAACGCGGCCATGAGAACGGCCACATCGAGATCGCGTGTGGGGAACGCGTAGCGGCTCCGTATCCGATCGCCCGAGAACGCGACGATGCGGGTGTAAGTGTTGCCTATGTCAACCGCCAGCATGAGAGGCTCCATTATTTCTATCGTTCTGCGGGAGCAGGAATGCCGAGTGCCTTGCAAATGCCTCTGGCGGTATTTGTGTTGATTTCATTATGTCTGGGAACGGAGAATAGGGTTTCACTTGACATGAGCATCCATGTGTCATGCCCTCCTCCATGCTCGAGGAAACGGCAACCGTGCATTTTGAGGTGCTTTTCAAGTTTTCTTCTATTCATACCGATTCGGCCACCTGACAGCGTCTCGATCTTTTCGCCCTAACGGGTTTCCCAAGTTCCTTGCGCAATTTCATCCTTGCCGAATCCAAGGATTTTTTTGCATCGTAGGCATTGGCAAATGCTTCCTGCACAGTTTTCGCCTGGGTGAACAAACCCGGTTCAAATGGACAGGTGACGGCCAGCCAACCGTTTTCCGCCGGCTCCAATACCAGCACCATCTTCCCGTCGGATATTGTGTACTTTTTGGTCATGACAATTCTCCGCACCAACATTCTTCAATTATTCCAACCCACTATAGCAAAACCCTCCGCCAACTTCAATGACAACCTTGCGTCGCGCCCGCCCAACCGCATAATGGACTATTTCCGTATTCCGCACAGGGACGCCGACATGGAACACGACAACCCAAGCATTCCGCCCCCCGGCGCGGCCGGTCCCCGGGTCCTCGTCACCGGCGGGCCGACCGCCGAGGACATCGATCCGGTCAGGTATTTGACCAACCGCTCCACCGGCCGCATGGGCATGGAAATCGCCTCGGCCGTGCGGCGGGCGGGAGGAACGCCCCTCCTGATCCTTGGCCCGACCAGCCTCGAGCCGCCGCCGGACGTGGCCGTCGTCCGCGTCCGTTCGGCCGCCGACATGTGCAAGGCCGTCCTGGACAACCTGGCATGGGCCGAAAGCCTGGTCATGGCCGCCGCCGTCGCCGACTACACGCCGGCCGAACCGCTGGACGCCAAGCTGAAGAAAAGGGACGGCGATCTCTTCCTCCGCCTCAAACGCACCCCCGACATTCTGCGCACCGTCATGGACAGGCCGGAACGCGAAGGAAAATTCGTCGTCGGCTTTTCCCTCGACATCGGCATGAACGTGGACGAGGGTTTGCGCAAGCTGACGGCCAAGCGCCTCGACCTCATCGTCGTCAACACCACCGCCTCGTTCGGCGCCGGCAGCGAGACCGCCTGCATCCTCTCCCCCGACGGCCAGGAAGACTGCGGCGCCATCGCCAAGGACGAACTGGCCGACCGGATTGTGGCCCGCATCGCGGCATTTTTGAAAAGGAACCGCACTTGACCGCCAAGCCATCCGCCGCCCCGGCCGACGAGGCCGATCGCGCCCACGAGGAACGCCGGAGCGAAGTCCGCTCGACCTGGGCGGTTAGTTTTCTCACCCTGGTGAGCCGCGTCCTCGGCTTCGCCCGCCTGATCATCCTGGTGCAGATGTTCAGCTCGGTCCGCTGGGCGTCGGACGCGTTCATATTCGCGTTCCGCATCCCGAATCTGTTCCGCAACCTGCTGGGCGAAGGCGCCCTGTCCGCCGCCTTCATCCCCACCTTCATCAGGACCGACAAGCAGGAAGGCAAGGCGTCGGCCTCGCAACTCGGCAGCCAGGCGCTGACCGCGCTCGGGCTGGCGGGCGGCCTCGTCACGGTCATTGGCGCGCTCATCTGCCTCGGCATCGACTATTTCACCGCCGACAGCGGGGAAGTGTCGCTGGCGCTCCGCCTCACAGCCCTCCTCTTCCCGTTCATGCCGCTGGTGTGCATGGCGGCGCTCCTCGGCGGCATGCTGCAAAGTCTGCGGCGCTTCGCGCTTCCGGCCGCCCTGTCCATCATCCTGAATCTCGGTTTCCTGGCCGGTTTCGCCTACGTCTACTGGTGGCAGTGCGGAGGCGATCTGGCCAATCTGCAGGCGGAGGCGTCGACCTACGCCATCGCCATTTTCGTGCTGGCGGCCGGCCTGGTCGAAGTCGTCGTGCAAATCCCCGCCCTGGCGGCGGCCGGCGTGTGGGTGCGGCCCGCCTTCTCGTTCAACCATCCGGGCCTCCGGGCGGCGCTGACCGCGTTCATGCCGGTGGCGCTCGGGCTGGGCCTCGTGCAGATAAACGCGTTCGTCGACAGCCTGATCGCCGGAAGCCTGTCCTTGTCGTCGCCGGGCGCGGTGACCTACCTCGAGGTCGGATTCCGCTTCATGCAACTTCCGCTCGGCGTGTTCGGCGTCGCCATCGCCACCGTCTCCTTTCCCGCCTTCGCCGCCTCGGCGGCCGGCAACGATTTCAAGCTGCTCGCCAGCCGGGTGGTGCGGGCGCTCCGCATGTCCCTGTTCCTGATTCTTCCCTGTGCGGCCGTGCTCATCCCGATGGCCGATCCCATCATCCGCCTGACCTGTCAGAGCCCGAACCTGAATTTCGACCACGC
>JAVBRW010000411.1:0-14526 GCA_031547475.1 Planctomycetota bacterium | reverse complement strand
GGGGGGGGCGGGGGGGCCCCCCGGCTGTGTTGTGGGGACGGGGGCGCCCCACCGGGGGCCGTCCCGCTCCGGGGGCGCCCCCCCCCGCCCCGCCCCTACCGGTAGACGATACGCTGGATGGAAATCGAAGAACTGAAACCCGCGTGCGTTCAGCATGGCGTGTGAGAGTTTTTCATGCTTTTCCCCGCCCGGGAAAAATAAAAAGGATTTTTTCCTTGATTCGACATGAGTTTTATATATAAAACAAATATTGCCTGGCACGGAGGCTTTTCTTTTTCGGGTTATGTTTTATGAATAAAACAAAATCTCAATCATGCGGTCAAACCGGCGGTTCGGTGGCCGGCGGTTGTATCTTCGCGCTGATGCAGTATTTAAAAGCAATGCCCGACGCCGAATACTTGCAGTACCTGATTGCCTATCACGCCGCGCCGACGCTCGAGAATATCAAGCCGGCCACGCTGATTTGCCCCGACGCGCGGGGCCGGGACATCGGAGCGGCGATGGCGGAGTGCGCGCCGCGTTTGCGGGACGAATTCGGCGTCGAGCTTGCCGGCCTTCGCAACCGCTCGGGCGCGCTCCTGGCGCTGATTTACCGGCCGCTTCTGCTGCGGTCGGTCCTGGCGGCGGGAGATGCGGCGCTGCTTCTGGCCGAATCGGGTTACGAAGTGCCGGCCGACGGCATGGCGTGTCTTCTGGAGCGGCTTGCCGAAAAATGCGCGTCCCGTCGGTTCCCCCATGAAATCGGGGTATTTCTCGGATATCCGCCGGGCGATGTGCGGCGCTTCATGCTGGCGGGGGGCCGGGGGGCGGTCGGGGCGGGATGTTGGAAGGCGTGGGACGATGTGCATCGCGTCGATGCGCTTTCCGCCCGCTACCGCGCCGCCAAGCTGCGGGCGGCGGAACTGATTGTCAAGGGGGCGAGTCTCCGGGAGATCGCCGGAGAGTTCAAAAATTAGCGCGTTTTCAATCGATAAAGGGAGGGTTTGTCATGGGTAAAATTTTTGTGGTGTATTGGTCCGGCACCGGAAACACCGAAAAAATGGCCGAATTGATTGCCGAAGGCGCAAGGGAAAAAGGTGCCGAGGTGGTGTGCAAGCCCATCGCCGGCGTCGGCGTGGACGAAGCGCTGCAATACGACGTCGTCGCCGTCGGCTCGCCCTCGATGGGGCAGGAGGTGGTGGAGGAGGGCGAGGTGGAGCCGTTCGTCGAGGAGCTGTGCGGCAAGGCGTCGGGCCGCAAGATCGCCATTTTCGGCTCCTACGGCTGGGGCGACGGCGAATGGATGCGCAATTGGGCGGATCGCATGAAGGGATGCGGCGGCGCGCTGTTCGACGACGGTTTGATGGTGCACGAAACGCCGCAGGGCGACGATGTCGAAATGTGCAAAGAGTACGGCAGGAAATTGGCGGCGTTTTAACGACGCATAAAAATTATGGTTCAAGGACTCCTTGTGGGGCAACGGCTGGACTCGGCCGGGGCCGGGTTTGGCTGACCCGGTTCCGGCGGGTCTTTTTTTATGGGCCGTAGACGTCCTCGCGCCTCAGGTACCCGGAATCGATCGGCACGCGCTCCAGATTGTCCTTGTCCGCCTGATCGTTCCGCCGCTCCTGATCGTGCGGGGACGCGGCCATATGCGGTTCGACGCCTCCGTCAATATTTGATCTCTATCCTGCACTCTTTCGCATTGTCGGGCAGCTCCGCCGCGCCGTCGGGGCGGGCGATGCCGTTGACCAGCACTTCCCGGCCACCGCCGTTGCCCTGCGCCGGCTTCGCCTCGATGACGCAGGCGGCGCCGCCCCGGGCGAGGCGGATGGTGAACCGATCCCATTCCGCCGGCGCGCACGGATCGAGCCGGATGGTTCCGTTCTCGTACGACAGGCCGAGAAGCGATTCCAGCATGAACCGGTAGAGCCAGGAGGCGGAACCGGTGTACCACGACCAGCCGCCTCGGCCAAGGTGCTGCGGCGCCGCGTAGACGTCGGCCGAGACGACGTACGGCTCGACCTTGTACTTTTCCGCGTCGGCCAGGGTCAGGGCGTGGTTGATCGGGTTGAGAATGGTGAACAGTTCCCACGCCTTCCGCCTGTCCTTCAGCCTGGCGAAGGCCATGGCGGCCCAGATGGCGCCGTGGGTGTATTGCCCGCCGTTCTCTCGGACGCCGGGGACATAGCCCTTGATGTAGCCTGGGTTCATCTCCCACTTGTCGAACGCCGGTTCGAACAGCTTGACAATCTTGTGCTCGTCGTCGACCAGGTGGCGGTAGAGGGATCGCATGGCGGAGGCGGCGCGCGCCGGATCGGCGGCGCCGGACAGGACTGCCCAGCTTTGCGCCAGCGAATCGATGCGGCATTCGGGGTTGGCGGCGGAACCGAGCGGCGTGCCGTCGTCGAAATAGGCGCGGCGGTACCAGCCCTCGTCCCAGGCGCCGTTCTCGATGTTTTTGGCGAGCTTGTCCGCCTCCCCGCGGCAAAGGGCGGCGAAGTCGGTATCATTTCTACGTTCCGCCACGCCGGCGAAATTGGCGAGGACGGTGTGGAGGAAAAAGCCCAGCCACACGCTTTCGCCTTTGCCGTCGATGCCGACCAGGTCCATGCCGTCGTTCCAGTCGCCGGAACCCATGAGCGGCATGCCGTGGGCGCCGAACCGCAGGCCGTGCCGGATGGCGCGGCGGCAGTGTTCGTACAGGCGGGCGCGCTCGCCGGAGGGGGAGGGCAGATCGTAGTACGATTCCTCGCCGTCCTTCAGCGCCCGCCCCCGGATGAACTCGACCTCCTCGTCCAGCACGCCGGTGTCGCCGGTGAAGCGGACGTAGCGCTCGACCGCGTAGGGGAGCCAGAGGTAATCATCCGAGCAGCGCGTCCGCACGCCCCGCCCGAGCGGCGGGTGCCACCAGTGCATGACGTCGCCTTCGACGAACTGGCGGCCGGCCGATTCGATAATGTGTTTCCGCACCAGTTCGGGGTGGGAATAGAGAAGCGCCATCGAGTCCTGCAGTTGATCGCGGAAGCCGAAAGCGCCGCCCGACTGGTAGGTGGCGTTCCTGCCCCAGAAGCGGCAGGACAGCGTCTGGTAGACGAGCCAGCCGTTGGCCAGCGCGTTGAACGCCGGGTCCGGCGTTTCGACCTGGACGGCGGACAGCGTCTTGTCCCAGAAGCGGTGCGTCTTTTCCAATGATTCCCGCGCCTGCGCCGCGCCCCGGAAATGCTTGACCAGACGGCGGGCGTCCTCGACGTCGCGTCCGACGCCGATGCGGAAGATGATTTTCCTTTCCTGTCCCGGCGCCAGCCCGAAGCGGATCTGCACGGCGCCGCACGGATCGAGGGCGGGGCCGACCCGCCCGGGCAGGTTGGCGCGCTGCAGGGCGAACGGTTCGGACAGCGTGCCGTTCCGGCCGAGGAATTCCCGCCTGTCGCCGGTCACCGTCCGGGCCGGATCGTCCGAATCGATGAAGGCGGTGCGGCCGCGGAACTCGTCGTTGTACTGGTTGCGGGCGAACAGGGCGCCGGTCTGGGAATCGACGCCGGTGATCACGTGCATGCGCGTCTTGGCGGCGAGGTCCCCCAAGACCCATTCGGCGTAGGCGACGGCGCTCAGCCCTATCGGTTTTTTCGTGCTGTTGCGGATCTTCAGGACGACGAACTTGATGGGCTCGTCCGGATCGATGTACACGGTCATTTCGCTGTTGATGCCGCGCTCGCGGTGCTCGAACACCGAATAGCCGAAACCGTGGCGGGTGGTGTAGCGCCCGGAACCCCGGCACGGCAGCGGCGCCGGCGACCAGAATTCGCCGGTCTGTTCGTCCCTGAGGTACACCGCCTCGCCGGAGGAATCGCTCACCGGATCGTTCTGCCACGGCGTCAGGCGGAACTCGTGGGAATTTTCCGCCCAGGTGCAGGACGAGCCGGATTCGGACACGACGGTGCCGAATTTCGGGTTGGCGATGACGTTGACCCACGGCAGCGGCGTGAGGCGCTCCGGGTCGGTGATGATGACGTATTCCTTGCCGTCGGCCGAGAAGCCGCCGAGGCCGTTGTCCAGCGCCAGTTGTTTCCGGACCAGCTTTTCCGACTCGCTCGGGCCGTGCCCGGCCCGCGTCGACCGGGCGGCGGCGGAGCGGACGCCCGGGCCGTTTTCGTCCGGCACGTCGCGCCGGTACTGGACGATGGTGGTGGACGAGCCGCCTTCCGCCCGCGTCAGGCGGCGCATCTGCTCTTCCAGGAGGCCGCCGTCGTCGGTCATGACCACCCGGGCGACCGCCTGCATGAGCGTCTTGTCCTCGTCCGATATGCGGTCGCTCGAGCGGATGAAAATGCCGCCCGGCTTTTCCATGTCGCTTTCCTGCAGCGCCGTGCCGGCCATGCCGAGAATCTGGTCGTGGAGGTTCTGGCGGTAGCTGGTCTGGTTTTCGTTCCAGATGAGGAGGTCGACCTTGAGCCCTTTCTGCCGCCAGTAGGTGTGGGCCTGGAGGAGCTGGTCCACCACCCGCATGTGGGACGGATCCATCACCTTCACCAGCATGATCGGCAGATCGCCCGATATGGCGTAGCTCCATAGCCCCGACTGGCCCTTCCGGTTTTTCATGATCAGGCCGTGATCGGCGCGGAAGGCGGGGTTCGGGTAGATGATGGAGCCGGCCAGGCGGCAGAAGAGCTGCGCCTCGGTTTCCGTTATGTTCTGCTGGCGGAGGAGCAGCTGGCCGTGGGTCCAGGCAAGATCGAACGCCTTGTCCGCCATCCGGGGATCGTGGTATTTCTCGATCAGGGAATTGAGTTTTTCCTCGTCGTCGGCGACGCCGGTTATCAAGCTGAAAGTCACGCTTTCGCCGCTTCCCAGGGTGATCGGGGCGCGGATGGAGACGATGGGATCGAGGACGGCGCCTTCGGTGTCCGACAGGCGGTGGCTTTCGGGTTCGAGGGCGGCGGGACGGGCGGCGGTGTTGCCGCGCCCGACGAATTTGAGCCGGTCGGTCTCGAATGACACCTCGGCCGGCTCCGCCCCGTGCACAACCAGCATGTGGAACATGAGGGGCGTGTGCTCCTGCTGCGAACGCGGCCGCCGCGAGCAGACGATGGCGTTCCGGTTGCGGAGCAGCCGGGTCTGGACGAACAGCTTGCTGAACGCCTGGTGCGCGGTGTCGGCGTTCTGGCCGGCCAGCGCCACTTCGGCGAAACTGGTCGCGTCGAGCCGTTTCGTCTTGCCGGTGTGGTTGTGGACGCGGATGCGGCGGACCTCGACGTCGTCCTCGGGGGAGACGGTGATTTCGGTCCGGGTGTCGATATCCCTGCCCTTGCGGGTGAATTCGGCCTTGCCTTCGGTGAACACGGCGGAGAAGGCCTTGGACGGCGCCAGCGTCGGCTGGAGCGTGTTCGACCAGGTGTCGCCGGAATCGAGATCGCGGACATAGCAGAACGTGCCCCAGTTGTCCATGGTCGCGTCCTCGCGCCAGCGGGTGACGGCGAGATCGCGGAAACGGCTGTAGCCGCCGCCGGCGGCGGAAATCATCACGTGGAAGTTGCCGTTGGACAGGAGCTGCACTTCCGGCTGCGGTGTCGCCGGGTTGCCGACCACCCGCATCGGCGCCGCCTCCGACCGGTCGCCCGCGTGGATGTCCGGGCTGTAGGTCGAGTGGTAGTACAGGGCGCGCTCGGCCGGCACCATCTCCTGGAGAAGGAGGCTGGCCGAATCGAGCATGGGGTTGGCTTCGAAGCGCTTGTGCATCGGCCGGTCGAGAAGCGCCTGGCCGAACGCCACCAGGCTCATGCCCTGGTGATGGGCCATGAACGAGCGGATGACGGCGCGGTCCGACCCCCTGGGCAGGCGGGACGACGTGTAGTCGACGGCTTCGTAGAAACCGTTCGAGGTCAGGCAGCCCTCGGCCGCCAGCCGCTCGAGGTTTTTGCAGGCGCGGGCGGGATAGACCATGGCGGCCAGCGCGGTGGCGTAGGGGGAGATGACCAGATCCTCGGACAAGCCGTGTTTCAGGCCGAGTTCCGGCACGCCGAAGGCGCGGTACTGGTAGTTGTGATCGGCGTCGAACACGTGGAAGCCGGATTCGGAAATGCCCCACGGCACGCCCTTTTCCCGGCCGTAGGCGATTTGCGCCGACACCGCCGATTTGTATGTTTCGTCCAGGAGGGTGTCGTTGTGGGTCGGCATGACCAGGAGCGGCATGAGGTATTCGAACATCGAGCCGGACCACGAGACGAGGAGCGGGCGGCCTTCCGCCCGGGTCAGCATGCGGCCGAGCGCCAGCCAACTGACCTGCGGCAGCTGGTGGCGGGCGACGCCGAGGTAGCAGGCGAGGCGCGCCTCGGAGGCGAGCAGATCGTAGAAGCTCGAGTCGAGGCGGCGCTCGTCCACGTTGTAGCCGATGGCGAGCAGGCGTTTCGCCCGATCGTAGAGGAAGTCGAACTCGATGTTGGCCAGTTCCTCGCACAGGAGGATGAGGTTGTGGACATCGGCCAGCCGTTCCTCCGCGTTGTCCTTGGCGAGTTCCAGCAGGGGGGCCGCCGCCCGGAGGACGGCGGGATCGGCGGCGCGGCCGCCGTTGGCCAGGCATTCCGCGTCGCAGGCGGCGGCGAACTTTTCGCCAAGGCCGCCCGCCTCCAGGAGGGTGGGGATGCGGTTCAGGTCGGGGTCGTTCGCCCATTCGGGATGGGAGGCGATCTCCCGCGACCACGGCGCCACCAGCTCGAGTTCGGCCAGCCCGTCGCGCGCGAGATCGGCCAGGGCGGCGAGCCAGCTCCGGGTCTTTGGTTCGTTGTGGCCGACGCGCGCGTCGAATTCCGCCAGGGCGGCGACCGTCCGGTCCGCCAGATTCTTGAGCATGCGGTGCAGTTCGTCGAGCCGGGCCGGCGGACTGGCGACGGCGGCGGCCAGTTCCTTCCGGAGGGAATCGAGGGCGAGTATGGCCGAGTCGCCGCGCTTGCCCGCCTCGTCCAGGGCCAATTCCAGCGTGTCCCGCATGCCGGAGAACAGGGTGGGTTCGAACGCCCGCCGGTTGGGCAGCGACTGCAGGCCGGAAGCCAGGACGAGGAGGTGGGCGGCGAGATTGCCGCTGTCGACGGTGGAAACGTAGGCGGGGCGGAGTATTTTCAGCGTCTGGGTGTCGTACCAGTTGTAAAGGTGGCCGTTGAAGCGTTCCAGTTTCAACATGGTGGCAAGGGTCGAATTGCAGCGCCGGAGCATTTTCCCGGCCGTGATGAAACCGAAATCGCAGGCCGACAGGCTGGCGAGGAGCGACAGCCCCATGTTGGTCGGCGATGTCCGGTGGGCGATGCGTTCGACCGGATGCTCCTGGTAGTTGTCCGGCGGCAGCCAGTTTTCCTCGGCGGTGACGAAGGTTTCGAAAAAACGCCAGGTGCGCCGCGCCGCCTTGCGGAGGAACAGCCGCTGCGGCCCCGACAGCGCCTCCCTCGCCACCCTCCTCGGCGCCGAGAAGCGGCTGACGACAAGGGGCGAGAAGAACCACAGCGCGAACAGCGGCAGCGCGTACGGCGCGATGCCCGGGTTTTTGACGGCGAGGATGGCGGTCATGACGGCGGCCAGCGCCGGGCCTATCCACATGCGACTCGCCACCGCCGTCAGGCGGACCTGATCGGTCTTGACCGAATTGTCCGACGGTTTCCATTGCAGCAAAAGGCGGCGGCTCACCAGTTGCCGCCACAGGCTGCGGACGATGGCGTCGGCGTTGGACAGCGATTTGAACGGCAGGCAGGCGAACTTGAACACCGCCTGGACGGCCTGGGAAAAGGTCGAACTGGCCAGGTTGGACAAATGTTGGATGAACGTTTTGTCCGGCGATTTCATGACCAGTTGCCCGAATGCGTTGACGACGACCGGGATGGTGAACACGCAGAGAACGGCGAAAACGTAATGGCCCGGGTTGGAGAACAGGACCAGGCTCGTCAGGAGGAGGGCGAGGATGAGGGGGCTGGTGACGCTTCGCCGCAGGTTGTCGAATATTTTCCACTGCGAGAGGACTGTGAGCGGGTTGGCGGTTTCCTTGGCCCCGCGCCGGCGCTCGCGGGCGAACAGGTACGAGGCAATCTGCCAGTCGCCCCTGATCCAGCGGTGGCGCCGATCGACGTCCATGAGGTAGGTGGCGGGCGGATCCTCGTACAGCTTGACGTCGTTCAGGAGGCCGGAGCGCATGATGCAGCCTTCCAGCAGATCGTGCGAGAGGATCTTGTTGTCCGGGAAGCGGCCGCCCAGCGCGCGATCGAAAATCTCCACGTCGTAAATGCCCTTGCCGATGAACGACCCCTCGTCGAACAGATCCTGGTACACGTCGGAACTGGCGCGGGTGTACGGATCGATGCCGATTTCGCTGGCGCCCATGCGGGCGTAAAGCGAACGGTTGGCGCCGGCCAGGTTCGAGTCGACCCGGGGCTGGAGAATGCCGTGCCCCCCGACGACCCGTCCGGCCGCCTCGTCGTATTCCGGCCGGGCGAGCGGGTGGGCCATGGTCCCCGCCATCTGCCAGGCGGAATCCCGGGCCATGACCGTGTCGCCGTCGAGGGTGATGACGTATTTGACGTTGCGGAGCAGGTAGCCGCGGCCGTGGACTTTGGCGAAAATATCCTTGGCCCCGGTCCGCAGATAGCGGTTGAGGGCCTCCAGCTTTCCCCGCTTCCGTTCGTGGCCCATCCATATCCGCTCCATTTCGTTCCAGGTTCGGGAGCGGTGGAACAGGTAGAAGTTGTCGCATTCGTCGCACGGATATTTGGCGTTCAGTCTTTCCACGCCCTTTTCCGCCAAATCAAGCAGCTGCGCGTCGCCGGGCATGGTCTCGGCCGCCGCGTCGGCGAAATCGGTCAGCAGGCCGAAATGGATGTTCGGCCCGCGGTTGTTGAGAAAGTGCCCCTCGAGCGTGCGGATAAGCGATTCGACCCCCTTTGCGCCGGACAGCAGAACCGGCGTCACCACCAGGGTCCGGTTCTCGCTCGGAATCCCTTTCGAATAATCCATGCGGGGGAGGGCGCGGGGCTTGACCAGCAGGGTGGCGGCGAAATTGACCAGGCCGATGGAAACGTGGAGGCAGCAGGCCGCCAGGAGCCCGGTCAACACATAGAGGAGGGCGCCGCCTATGGCGTTGACGTGGAGGATGACGACCGCGAGCGAAGTGAAGGCGGCGGTCAGGAACAGGATGGCCCCGAGGTAGAGGACGAGGGTAAGGCGGGACGAGGCGTCGCGGACGAAATCGCCGATGCCGTTCCGGAATCCGACCATCCGCTTGAAGGCGCGCGCGCCGTCGCCGACCAGGTGGTAGCCGACGTGGCCGGCGTTGGCGGGGGCGTCCTGGCTGTCCCGCGCCTCGCGGGCGTGGGCCAGGCATATTTCCGCCACGGATATTTCGCTCCGCCCGCTTTTCTTGGCCAGGCGTTCGATCACCTGGCGGTAGGAATCGCGGGTCTGGAAATCCATCTTGCCGTAGACGTCGGCCGGATCCTGGCGGAGCGCGCCCTCGACCAGGCTCATCGTCTCGACGAACTCCGACCAGTCGGTGACGTTCAGATTCCTGAGCGAATTGACGCAGTTGCGCATCGACACTTCCATCTGCGCCTGGCGGTGGTTTTCCTCGTTCACAGCCTGCTCGATGGAATAGGCGCGCTCGCTCAGGCTTTGCTCCACCCATTGCAGGGGCAGCTTCAGTCCGGCGCTCCGGCCCTGCAGGCGGCGCTTGAATTCGGCGACGAACGGGTGGGACAGCCGGACGGGCGTCCGGACCATGTCGGCGAGGACGAGGACGATGTCCTTCGGGTTTTCCGACTCCGCCTTGATTATGGACTCGGCCCATTGGCGCGCGATTTCGCGATCGTTGCGGCAGTTGTCCGCCAGCGCGGCCAGCCGGCGGATGTTTTCGATAAGGGCGAGGCGGAGCATGATCGGAACGGCCCACAGTTCGCCGATAAGCAGGGGCGAGGCCTCCTGGTAGGCGGAGACGATGACGCTGACGTCCTTGACGTCGACCCGGCCGTCGCCGAAGGCGATGATGCGCTCGGCCAGATCGTAGGCGCGGGGAACGCCGATCAGCTCCGGGTTGGCCAGGGCCGGGAGGCTGTGCAGGTATTTTTTTGGCAAATGGCGCTGGGACAGGCTGATTTGCTCTTCGATGACGTAGTAGTTGTCGACCAGCCATTCGCCGACCGGCGTGACGTTTTTCTTGGCGGTGACATCGTCGACCATTCTGCGCCAGACCGATTCGATGATTTCGGCGTTCTCCGTCAGGCGCGCGAGCGTCCGGCCGGCGGAGCGGCCGGTTTTGCTGACAATGTGCTCCTGCCCAAGAAGCCTGCCCCTTTCCTTCCGCTGATCGGCGGAAAAGAGTTCGTGACGCAGGGGCGGAAGGATATCCTTGTCGGGTTGTCTGTTTTCCTCTTCGAGACGGGCCTCCCCGTCGCTCAGCTGACTGTTTATCCCATCGTCCGTGTCCGTGATCATGGCGCATCTCCCGCACGCGTCTTCTCCCGGGCCGGCGCGGTGCGTGCCGTGCCGAGTGCGCGCGTTTTCAGATATTCGCGGCCAATTCCCCCCTCTGAAATAGGTAAAATCTCTAAATAATATGGAACGATATTGGAACGATACATCGTAATATATCGTTGTATGCGTTTCAAGTTTATATTAACGCGGCCGGTTTTTTTTTGAAAAAGTCTGGTAAAAAAACCTTTTCAAACAACCCGTTATTCCTTATACTGGCGTGTGTGGTGGAGAAATTCCTCGCAGTTTTCATTTTTTCCGTCGCCGGTGCCGTGCCCCATTCAGGTGGTTCCCCTGGTTACACGCAGCCTTGCGCTCTTCTTGGCCCGATTCCCGCGACCAGAGATATAGGCGATTCCCATGATTGAATTCAGGAATATTTCCAAAAGTTATAAAAATTCCAAAGTCATCAAGGACATTTCCCTGGAGATACGGGACGGCGAATTTACCGTCCTCATCGGTCCCAGCGGCTGCGGCAAGACGACGACGTTGAAAATGATCAACCGGCTTATCGAGCCCGATTCCGGCGACATCATCGTCGACGGCAGCAATATCCGCGACGTCGATCCCATACAGTTGCGCCGCTCCATCGGCTACGTCATTCAGCAAATCGGCCTGTTCCCCAACATGACGGTGGCGCAGAACATCGCCGTCGTGCCGCGCCTCTTGAAATACGAGAAGGAGAAAATAGACGGAATCGTCCACAACCTTCTCGCCATGGTGAAAATGCCGTACGACAAGTTCGCCAAAAAATATCCGCACCAACTGTCCGGCGGCCAGCAGCAGCGCATCGGCGTGCTGCGGGCGCTGGCGGCCTCGCCCCCCGTCATTCTCATGGACGAGCCGTTCGGCGCCCTCGATCCGATGACCAGGGCCACCCTGCAGGACGAGGTGAAGAATCTCCAGCAGCAGCTCAACAAAACCATCGTTTTCGTCACCCACGACATGGACGAGGCGTTGAACCTGGCCGACAAAATCGTCTTCATGGACAAGGGCCGCATCGTCCAGGTCGCCACCCCCGAGGAAATGCTGGAAAATCCGGCCAACGACCTGATCCGGAGCTTCATGGGCAAGCGCGCGGCCGGAAGCGAGCAGGCATCGCCGTCCACCGCCGGCGACTTCATGCGCACCGACGTCCACAAGGTCTACAAGTCCCGGGGCATTCGCGAATGCCTGGAAATCATGGACCGCAACAACGTCGATTCGCTCCTGGTCATGAACCGGGACAAGACCTACGCCGGCACCGTGTCCCTCAAACACCTCAGGGCCGACAGCAGGACCGGCAAGGTCATGCTGAAAAAGGACGCGGAAGGCAGGGTCTACCGCACCATCGAGCCCTATATCGAGACGCACAACATCACGTCCCACGTCGACGAGGACGCCAAAACCTGCTTCGAAAAGCTGATGTACACCGACTACCGCTACGTCGTGGTGCTGAACCGCGACCAGACCATCGCCGGCATCGTGACCAACACCTCGGTCGCCAAGGCGCTGGCCGACGCATTGTGGAGCGACACGGCATGACCTGGGAAGAATTCGAATTCATCATCGAGCTGTACGGCGACAAGCTGGGCGAGGCCGTCTGGCAGCACCTGTATTACGTCGCCGCCTCGGTGGGCTGCGGGTTCGTCATCGCGCTGGCGGCGGGCGTTTTGCTTTCCCGGGCGCCGAAGAAATCCCGCTACATTCTGCCGGTCATATCGGTTTTCCAGACCATCCCCGGCATCGTGTTCGTGGGCATTCTTTTCCTCTATCTCGGCATGGTGCCGCTGACCGTCATCGTCGCCCTCACCATCTACGCCGTTTTCCCCATCCTCAAAAACACCTATGTCGGCATTCTCGAGGTGGAGCCGCAGTACAAGGAGGCGGCCCGGGGCTGCGGCATGTCGGAACTGCAGATGCTCCTCCGGGTGGAACTGCCGCTGGCGGCGCCGGCCATTTTCGCCGGGCTCCGGATGGCCACCGTCTACACGGTGAGCTGGGCCGTGCTGGCCGCCGTCATCGGCCTCGGCGGACTTGGCGAACTCATCTACATGGGCGTGACCTCGAACAACAACGCGCTCATCCTGTTCGGCGCCATTCCCGCCGCCGTCATGGCGGTGACCTTGAGCCTCCTTATCGATCTCGCCAAGCGGCTGATCATCACCTGGCCGAAGGGGAGGGACGAGAAATGAGCAGCTGGTGGATGGTTGGCGAGCATTTGTTCAACGTGTTCTGCACCGTCGTCCTGACCCTGGCCATCGGCCTGCCGCTCGGGGTGTTCGCCTATTTTTCCCCGAGGGCGCGGAAAATCGTCCTGTGGTCGGTGCAGCTTCTCCAGACCGTGCCGTCCCTCGCGCTCCTCGGCATCATCATGGTGTTCATCGGCGGCGGCAAGCAGACGGTCATCGCCGGCCTGACCCTCTACGCCATGCTGCCGGTCGTCCACAACACCTACCTCGGACTTTCCGAAGTCAGCCCCGCCATCAAGGAAGTGGCGGAAGGCATGGGCATGACCCGCTTTTCCCAGCTGTTCAGCGTCGAACTCCCCATAGCCTTCCCGGTCATATTCACCGGCGTCCGCATCGCCACCGTCACCGCCATCGGCGCGGCGGTGTTCGGCGCCTTCGTCGGCGGCGGCGGGTTGGGCTCGGTCATCTACCAGGGCATCCGCACCCAGAACATGCGCCTCATCGCCTTCGGCACCGTTTCCCTCATGCTCATGGCCATCGTGTTCGATTCGGGCATGGGCTGGATCGAGGGAAAATTGCACAAGCACAGGAGAAATTGACGTTTCATTGGCAATCAATCAGGAGGACCAAACGATGAAAATCCGTATCCGCGCCGTATTGCTGCTCGCCGTCCTCGCGCTTCCGCTGGCCGGTCCCGCCCGGGCGGGCGGGCCGCGGGTGATTATCGACGACGGCATGTTCGCCGAAATCCAACTGGTCCACCGCATGGTCAAGATGCTGGTGGAGGAGCACACGCCGCTCCGCGTCGACATCAAGGCGCAGATGACCCCGATCAACGCCTGGAACCAGATGGTCAAAGGGGGCGGCAATCTCCGCCTCGGCTACGACGGCACCGTTCTCGCCACCTTCCTCCGCCAGGATCCGTCGAAAGTGCCGGCCGGCATGACGCTCTACGACTACATCAACGGCGTCATCCGGAAGGATTACGGCATGCGGCTCCTGAAAAAGCTCGGCATCAACAACACCTACGCCGTCGCCGTCACCCAGGAGACGGCCGCGAAGTACAAGCTGGAGAAAATCAGCGATCTCGCGCCGGTGGCGGGCAACCTGGTGTTTGGCGCCGAGCACGAGTTCTTCAGCCTGACCGGCAGCATGCATTTCCGGCCCATGACCAAGTTCTACGGCCTCAAGTTCAAGGACATCCGCCCCATCGACGTCAGCCTGAAATACATGGCCATGGAAAACGGCAACATCGACGTCACCGTCGCCTACGCCACCGACGGCCTGAACCGCAAGGCGAAGCTGAAAATCCTCGCCGACGACAAACACTTTTTCCCCGAATACAACGCCGCCATCCTGGTCCGCGAGGATTTCCTGAAAGAGGCGCTGGCGGCGGCGCCGAATTTCCTGGACGTCGTGAACATGCTGGGCGGCCAGTTCACCGACGAGATCATGACCGATCTCAGCTACGAGGTCGATGTCAACGAGCGTTCGCTCGATGACGTGGCGGCGGAGTTTCTGCGGGGGAAGGGGTTGATAAAGTAATGTATACCCAAAGCGGATTGGTTTTGGGCAAACGTAAATCCCAAGCCCAAAGCGCGTGCGATGGTTATGGGGTTGAATAACCGAAAACCATACGCGCTTTGGTATATTCCAAAGCCGCTTGAACTTTCGGTTATCTGATTGCGGCAAGCACACCGATCACGGGTAGGGGCGGCCCTTGTGGCCGCCCGCGTTCCGCGACTCACCACAACACCCCCAACCCCAGCCCCACCTCACCCCCGGCCGCCCCCCCCCCCCGCCCCTACCCGTGATCGATTGAATAGGGCTTGGCTTGCCACGAACGGGAACAGGGTCACCAGTGCCGGCTTCCGGC
>JAVBRW010000461.1:0-19803 GCA_031547475.1 Planctomycetota bacterium | reverse complement strand
GTCTTTCGCCGCGGGGATGGCTGGGGGGGGGGCCGCCCCGTCTGGGGGGCGCCCCCCGCGCCCCCCCCCGCACCCGCCCCCCACACCCTAAGCGTCATCCCGGCGGGATAAACAATCGCTGCACCCCAAGCGGGAAGTTGTGCCGGGATAACTCGGGATTGGCCTGGACGGCCCCCGCTTACGTTTTACCAACCTTTGAGGTTCTTCCGACGAATCTGTGGGTGAAAAGGGATGTTTTGTAACGTTTTTGGCGTAGTATAACCGCGCCAATAGAGTGGCTGTCGGTGGAGCGCCTGTTTGCGATCCGTTTGGGAGTTTTCCAGCGGCATAGGCGAGTGGCGGGAATGCGGGCTGGCTTTTGCGCTGACGCGGCAGAGCCGCTTTCAGCACTTACCGCCGAGAGGTTGCGCTTCGCGCGTATTTCAACACGCCCGCATTTTGAGGAGCGTCTCTGGCATAACGAAACCGGATCGGTTGGACGAACGGATCGTTCGGCAACGCCGATGAGGATTATTCGGCCATCCGTCACGCCGGAATTGAAAGTTTCACCGCGCTTTCGTGACGGCCGCTGCCGGGAGAAGCACGACAAAGAATCCCCACCGCATGCATACGGTGGGGATTCGCCATCATCAACGCCTTCTGAAGCCGCCGCGGCCGCCGCCAAACGATCGGTGGCCGCCACCCATCATCGGGGGAGTGGAAATGGAATGGCGCTCCGGCCGCTGGAAAGATGCGCCGCCGCCTCGATTAATCCCGCCGCCTCCGAAGGATTGGGCCGGCCTGGACGGCTGGAAGTTTCCGCCGGAAAATCGCGGCTGCCCGGCGCCGCCGCCGAAGCCGCCACCCTGCCTCACGTTGCCCGGACTGGCGCGTTGCACTCCGCCGCCGGAAAAACCGGGTTGCCTGCCTGCCCCGGCGAAGCCGCCTCGCTGGATGCCTCCGCCTCCCTGGCCCAAGCTGCCAAAATTGCCGCGCTGCTCTCCGCCAAGGCGGGATTCCACCGGAGGAGCCGGAGGAAGCATCCGTTGCCCACCCTGGTTCTGCCCTAACGGCATTGGGCGCGGTTGCATGGTGCGGCCGCTGAGATTCGCATCCCGATTGCCTACCCGTTGGTTGACATTATCCAGGCGCTGGCCGCGGTTATCTATGCGATCGCCCCGGTTGTCAATACGGTTGCTTCGGTTGTCGGTGAGGCCCTGCATGCGATTATCGCGGTTGTCGATGCGATCATGGATGCGATCGTCGCGATCGTCGATTCTTTTGTTTATCCGATCGTCGCGGTTGGAGATGCGGTCATTGACATGATCGTTCCAGTCGTTCCACCCATTCCAATCGTCCCAGTCATGCCAGTGATCATACCAGTCGTCGTTCCAATAATGGAATGTGCCCCAAATGGCGGCGGTGGTGACGGCGCCTGTGAAGAACCCGGCGGCAAAAGTCACTTCCGGTGGAGGGGGAACATACGCTTCCTGGACGGCGACTACAGGGGTGGATTCGTACACTACCACCGGGTAGCTGTCCTCCACCACCACAACCGGAGCGGCCTGGGCGTCGCTTACAACCACCGGCACGCTCGCGTCCGGTCCGCCGACGACAGCATTGTCGGCCGGCTCCGCCTGGGCCTTTGCCTCCAGCGCCGCAAGACGATCCTGGTCCGATTCATAGAGAACTGTCGCTGTGTTGTGTTCTCCGTCATTCACAAGAACCCGCATGCCGGAGTTGTCCATGCCATAGGGTTCAAAAGCGACGGTGGTGGTTTTGCCGGCATTGACTATAGCCGTGGCGTTGGTCGAACCGCCCCAGCCCACTTGGTAGATTCCGGTTGGCGCGTACATGGGGAACGCCCCGCCCGACGGGATGGAAAAGGCGCCCTTGATATCGCCGGGCTGCATCAGAATCATCTTTTGTTGCGTGTTGACGCTGATGGAGGCCGGGCTCAGATCATTGTTAATAACCAAAACATAGCCGCCGTCATTTCCTTGATAAAATGAAGTGACTTCTTGATCCTGGGATGAGGATTGCCCCGGGCCGGAGCCCTCGGCGGCGGCAAGGAACCCGGCGCCGAATCCAATCAGAACCACCATAATCATCGTCCGCCTGCCAAGACTTCGCATGGATGCTCCTTCCATAAAAATCGGCGCATTATTCAGACCGTATTTATCCCGAAACCATTTGGTCTCAAGGGATTTCGATTTCCTGCCAAAAGTGCGCCACAGTCAAAGACAGGTTATCGGCACATAATACACGCACTTACACGTCATTGTCTCACTTTTGGCAAGACGCTTCGGCCGCTCCAATCGCAGACACGTTTTGGAACGGTTCTTTTGGCCGGAAGATAATGGCAAAAGCCCGAGAACGAATACACAAGGCATCACAACCATATATAATAAACAAAGTTATATAAAATGCAAAAATGATGCTGTAAAGAGTAAAAAATGCGCCCTCTTTTTCCCTCGGCGTTTGTCGAGTTTTCAAGGAAATCGGGCGGCGGTTTCCCGATTCCCTTGAAAACTCGACAGGGGAATTCTAGGTGTTTTATCTGGCAATTAATGCCAAAAATATTTATAAATTCTTTTGTCCATATATTCCACACGGCATATTATTTATGCAATAAAAATCTTCTTAAACGCCCCGGTTAATATGGCGAGGCGGAGGAAATGGCGAAAATTAGGCCAAGTGTTGTATGACGGGAGATCGAATGATTTCCAGGTAGTGAATAAACTATCCAGTTGCAAGAATGATCGCCCCCTTGCCTTGAAAGACAATGACAGGGGTGAGTAGGATTGACAATTTCGGCAATTATTTATCCACAATACAGTTAAGCAGGAGAATCTTATGACCACTGTTTCGTCCCGCTCCCTGGCGCGGTCTTTTGTAATCGCCGTCCTTGTCCTTGGCCCGCTTTCTTTCCCCATTGTCGCGGCCGAGGCCCGACCCGAGGTTTCGCAGGCTATTGCCGTGTTGAGACAAACCGCCAACCCGACGACGCGGGAGGAGGCGCACGAATTGCGCAATAATCCCGATGTGCGGAAAGCCTGGAATGTTATCGCCGACTCCGGCGCGCCGGGGCTGGATGCGTTGAAAAGCGCTCTTTCCGATGCCAAGGCGTCGGAAAGCGTGTTTGCCATCGCCGGCGGGACATTGCTGTGGAGGCTGGGCGGTTTGGCCGAAGCCAAGGACATCGCCGCTCTCTGGACGAAATTCAGCTTTCCCGACGGCCTCGGTTCCTCCATGTTGCACGCCACCGCCTACGCCGCCGCCCGAACCCGCGACCCACGGGCGCTGCCGATAATTTTCGCGGTGCTTCGCGACACCGACGCGGTCATAGACGTTCCGCGAGCCGGTATCAGTTTGGCCTGGCCGGAAACGCTCGACTTTGTTTGGGACGCGTATGGCCCCCAGGGCCGCGAGGCATTGGCCGATGCGCTATCCGCATCGATGGATCGGGATTTTCAGGCCTCCGCGGTGTGGCTGCTGGCCAAGGACGGCTACTCGGAGGCGTTGCCGTCCATTCGCGCCATCGCCAACAGCGAGGAACGGGGAATCGCCCGCGAGACGGCCATCCGCGCCCTGGGCATTCTCGGGCATCCCGATGACTTTGCCCTGCTGGCCTGCGGCCTGGAAACATTGGGCGGCTATATTCTCGGCCCCGACGAAATCGCCCTGGCCGAAGCATACATCGACGCGCTCGCAGAGTATGGAGACATGCGCGGCGCGAAAGTCATCAAGACGTTTCTCGATGCCGCGGACAACGAGGCGCTTCGCCAGCGCGCCCGCTTGCTGATGGTCAATCTGCTCACGCCCGAGTCGCTGTCGTACCTGAGGAAAGAGGCGGAGGCGTCCCGGGGCGAAGACAAGCGGGAATGGGATGTTTCGATGGCGCAATTGTTCGAGACTGTCGGCGTGACGCCCGATGAATACGACAAGATGGACAAGGAACGACAAAAAGAAGTCTTGAGCGGGTTTCACGCGCAGGTGGAGGACGCTTTTACGCCGCGTTCCGATGAAAAGCCGCTGGACAAGGCATGGCTGAAATCCCGCCTTGAAAAACTGCGCGCCGGAAAGGGACTTTTCGAAGCCGATCCGAATGATTCCGATCCCCTTTTGCCCCGCCGTTTTCTTGCCACGGCGACGCCGGCCGATATCCCTGACATTCTGGAGGCGCGGGCGGTGGTTGCCGGCCGCCTCACCGAGGACGCTCTCCACGATATGGATATTCTATCGGCGATGGCGGTCAGGATTGCCAGGGCGAGTTATCGCCAGGATCCCGGGTTGAGCGACGAAGTCAGGCCCAAATAGCGTCGACAACTGCCGCGGGTAAATTGCGGCAATCGAGCCACAAGACGCAGGGAATGCTTATAATTTGTAAAAGGGATGCCGGAGTCCGGCAGTATCGGCTCTTCGATTCCGGCCGGGGCGTAGGCGCCTGCGTTTTCATGAAAGCATGAAAACGCAGGCGTCCGGGTCTACACGCTGCGGCGAGACCGTTCCTTCGACCGCGCCGCGGGGCTCCGCCAGGTTTCCGAAATATACCGCCGATAATCGCGATGGCGAATGCCTGTACGGCTTCGCCATCACCGCTTCAAAGACATGCGCGCAGCCACCGCCAATTCATCCGCCAGCTCGTTTTCCGGATGGCCCGCATGCCCGCGAATCCACTCCCATCGCACCTGGTGCGGTTTCATCGCCGCCAGCAATTCCCGCCACAAATCCTCGTTCTTCACAGGCTGCTTTGACGCGGTCTTCCACCCGTTCCGCTGCCAGTTCTCCAGCCATCTGGCGCGGAACGCATCCACCACATACCGGCTGTCCGTCGTCACCACCACCCGGCACGGGCGCTTCAGCGCGCGGAGCGCCTCGATCACCGCCGTCAATTCCATCCGGTTGTTCGTCGTTCCCGGCTCCGCCCCGGACAAGCGTTTCTCCATCCCCAAGGCGGGGCATTTCAAAATCGCGCCCCAGCCGCCCGGCCCCGGGTTGCCCGAACAGGCGCCGTCGGCGAACACCAGCACTTCCGAATGGTTCGAATCCTTCGCATCACTTTCCGCCATGCTCAATCTTCCCTACTTTCCAATGCAAAATCGCGAAAAAATCCTGGCCAGCGCTTCTTCGCCGTACCCTTCGCCCAACATCCGGGAAAACGCGCCGACCGCCATGCGCACATCGTCGGACGCCAATTCCAGCCGTCCCGCCCCGGACAACTCGTCCGCCGCCGCGCGGCAGTGCCCCAGCGCCCGCACCAACTCGAACGCCTCCCGGCCGCTCCAATTGCCCTGCCCCGCCAATCCGCGGCCGGCCTCGGCCAAGCCGCGCGCCAACTCGCCCAGCCCCGCGCCGGTCGCCGCACTGATCGCGAAAACCCCGGCCGCATCCACGCCGCCCGCCCGCGCCCATTCCGCCCAATCGTCCGGCGTTAGCGCCATTGGCAAATCGCACTTGTTGACGGCCAGAAAAACCCGTCCCGACAAGCGCGCCGCGAATTCTTTTTCGCGCACGCCCGGCGGCCGCGAGCCGTCGATCACCCAGCACGCCATGTCTTCGCCGCCCAACCGCGAAAACGCTTCCGCCGCCGCCCGTCCGCCGCCGCCCGCGCCATCGGGATGGTAACCGGGATTGTCGGACAGGACAAATCGGGAGCCGTGCCATTCCACCTCGCGCCGCAAACTGTCGCGGGTGGTGGACGGCACCGGCGACACCAGGACCGCCTCGCTTCCAATCAGCGCGTTCAACAGCGAACTTTTGCCTGCATTGGCCAAGCCCACCAGCGCGATGTGCGGAAGCCCCGATTCCGCCGAACCGCCCGGACCGGCCGCGCCGGCTCCCTCGCGATGCAATTCCGCCGCCAATTCGGCCATACCGGCGGCCAGGTCGTCGCCCGCGTCCTCGTCGGCAAAATCCAGCGCCGCCTCGAGCCGCGCCGCCAAATCCATTGCCCGTTCCCGCCACGCCCGCGCCCGCGACACTTCGCTATCGCCCAGCCGGGCGAGCGCGCGCCTGCGTTCCTCGGCCGTTCCCGACTTGACCAGCGTCTCCACCGCCTCCGCCTGCGCCAGGGTCAGGCGGCCGTTCCGGAAGGCGCGGAAGGTGAATTCGCCCGGGGCCGCCGCCCGCGCGCCCGCCCGCACCAGGGCGGCCAAAGCGGCGCGAAGGACGACGGGCGAGCCGGGCACATGGATTTCCGCCACATCCTCCCGGGTATAGCTTCCCGGTCCGGGCATGAGGAAAACCCGGGCGGCGCAGAAAAATTCGCCGGATTTTTTTGCTGAAGCGGAACCGCCCCCGCCAACCGGTTCAGCCCGCATTGCCGCCGGGTAATACGCAAGCTCCAGCCGCGCGCGGCAGTCATGGACGCCCCGCTCCGGCCTGCCGCCGCCCGCCGACAAAACGGTTTCAAGCCCGGCCGTGGCCCTCGACAACACGCCGAACGCGTCCGGCCCGGAAAGCCGCAACGCGCCCAACGCCGCCGTTCCCGGCGGCGTTGCGATCTGGGCGATGTCGTCGTGGGAAAAATAGGGCATGCCGACAACTTTGCGGATGAACGCTATGACAATGCAACGGGAAGGTTAAGGATGAAAAGAGAAAGAATGTCAGAAATCCTTCGCCATTTCGCTTTCGATAAAGACGCGCGAATGAATGGAGCCCCGGTTCATGCCGGGACAGCGGGTTGCGGCTTCGTCCCAACGCCATCGGGACGAGAGGTTTTCCTCCCACCACGGCCAGGTTCGGCACTGGACCGGCCGCGCCGAATAGATTTGGCATCCCCCGGTGTCGATCAGGAACGGGCAGTCGCCCTTGCCGTCGTCGACCAGCGCGAGTCCCGCCACGGTCCGCCGCAATTTGGTGGCGGCGAATTTTTCGAATGTCATTCCCAGCGTTTCCGCCATCAGCCTCGCCTCGGCTTCCGTCACCCACACATATCCGCCCGGCCCACGGCAGCAATCGCCGCATCCTTGGCACTGGAAGGCCAGCCCGTCGGCAAACCACGGTCTGTTCGCGGAATTTCCCGCCATGTCAATCTCCCGAAAACCATGCGATCCCGCGACCCTCGCCGGACACGGATAGTTTCGCCATAATTGCCGCCGCTGTCAACCACTCGCGGCGGCAAAGGCGGGATGAAACAGGGCCTACGCATGAAAATTTCCTTTGAGCGGCTCAAGGAGGCAGTTTTCATCCCATCCTGCCACCTTGCGCCTGGTTTTTATGCCCCGCTTGATTCGTGTTCCCTGTTTGAGGCGGGTTGCTGGCGCTTGTCAGCTACGTTTTGATCGCGTTTTCTGTTCGAGGGCTTTGACCAGATCGCCGGCTTTATCGGCCGGGACTGGTCAAAGCCCGTGTACCGGATATATAATAACGCACCGAAGCGACGGAACGGCCGATCGCTTCGATGTGATATTGTTTCCCGGGGGTATCCGGTTTTTTCGAAAAGGGAACGCCATGTCCAACTCCGCTCAAGCCCGCAAACCCTACCTCGCCGTCCTGGCCACCGGCGGCACCATCGCCGGCCGCGCCGCTTCCGCCGTCCGCCCCTCCGACTACGCGCCCGGAGTGCTGGCCATCGATCAATTGCTGGATTCGGTGCCCGAACTGGCCGAATTCGCCCGCATCGAGGGCGAGCAAATCGCCAATATCGGGAGCGAGGACATGACGGAGGATATCTGGCTGAAACTGGCCGCCGCCGCCAACGCCCGCCTCGCCCGCCCCGGAATCGACGGACTGGTGGTCATCCACGGCACCGACACCATGGAGGAGACGGCCTATTTCCTCAATCTGACCGTCCGCGCCGCCAAGCCTTTGGTCATCACCGGCGCCATGCGCCCGGCCAACGCGCCCGGCGCCGACGGCCCGGCCAACCTCCTGAACGCGGTCCGGCTCGCCGCCTCGCGCGAAGCGGGCGGCAAAGGCGTCCTGGTGTGCATGAACGACGGCATCGGCTCGGCGCGCGGAACGACCAAGACCAGCACATCGGACCTCGCCGCGTTCCGCTCGCCGGTCACGGGCGATCTCGGCGTCATGATGGACGGCAAACCCATGTTCTACCGCGAACCGGTCCGCCGCCACACCGCCGACAGCGAATTCGGCATCGACGGCGTCGACGCCCTGCCCCGCGTGGAAATCGTCTACGGCCACGCCGGCCAGAAACGCGATCTGGTCGACGCGGCGGTCGCCGCCGGCGCCAGGGGAATCGTCCACGCCGGAGTCGGCATGGGCATGGTTCACAAAAACGCCAAACCGGCGCTGGAGGAAGCCGCCGGCCGAGGCGTAATCGTCGTCTGTTCCTCCCGGACCGGCAGCGGCCTGGTGCCGGAAGGCTCGAAAGCGCCGTTCGTCACCGCCGACAACCTGAACCCGCAGAAGGCCCGGGTCCTGTTGCAGCTCGCCCTGACCAGAACCTCCGATCCGGCCGTTGTGCAAAAGATGTTCAATACGTATTGATCCGCAGGTTCAAATCTGGAGGAAGTTCGGCACCACCAGGCTGATCCACGGAATGAACGCGACCAGCACCAGCGTGAGCGCCATGACGACATAGAAGGGGAACGATTCCCGGACCAGGTCCTCCATGGGTATTTTACACACAGCCGATATGCTGAACAGACAAACGCCGTATGGAGGCGTCGTCAACCCCAGCGCCAGGCCCACCACCACCAGCACGATGAAATGCGTCGGATCCATACCCAGCTTCACGGCGATGGGCAGGAACAGCGGCACGAAAATCAGGCAGGCCGGACTCGCGTCCACCACCATGCCGATGAGAATGATCATGATGATGATCACCACCAGGAAACCGTATTTGCCGCCCGGCATGCCGAGGAGCAGCGCGGCCATGAAATCGGGAATGCGCTCGAAGGCGATGATCCAGTTGGAAATGGCGGACGAGGTGGCGATGAACAGGATGGCGCCGGTGAGAATGCCGGCGTCCTTCAGACAGATCCATATGTCCTTGGCCGACAGTTTCCGGAACACGATATAGTCGATGATCAGCACGTAGAGGACGGCCAGCGCGGCGCCCTCCGTCGGCGTGACGACGCCCGAAAAGATGGTCCCGAGAATGATGGCCGGCGCCACAATCGCCGTCCAGCAGGTCTTGAACTTGCTCATGACGTTGGCGACGGAGAAGGGAATGTGGGTGCCGTACTTGTGCCGTTTCGAAATGACATGGTTCGGAATCAGCAGCATGAGGGTCAGGAGAATGCCCGGCACCAGCCCGCCCGCCAACGCCCTGCCGACCGACTGCTCGGTCGAGGCGGCGGCGAGGACGAGGAGGATGCTGGGCGGAATGACGACCGACAGGCAGGAAGAGGTCAGCGTCACGGCGCCGGCGTAATCCCTCGGATAGCCGTCGTCCACCATGCGCGGAACCAGGATGGATCCGAAAGTGGCGGTGTCGGCCAGGGACGAACCGGAAATGCCGCCGAACAGCATGGAGCCGACGATGTTGACGGCGCCGAGGCCGCCCGGCATCCAGCCGACAATCGAAGTGGTGAAGTCGATGAGGTTCCGCCCCACCGTACCCCGCGACATCAGATTGCCGGCGAGGATGAAGAGAGGCACGGCCAGAAGAATGAAGGAAGTGGACGCCTCGGACAGGAGGCGCGGAACGATTTGCGCGCTCGGGACAGGCTTGTACCAGACGACCACGCCGATTGCCGAAAGGCCGAGGGCCATGGCCATCGGCGTGCCGATGAAAATGAGAAACGCGGCCGCCAGGATCAGCGTGAGCGTCATTACCGGAAGATCGGGCATAAAATGCTCCTGTGGAAGGGAGATTGGAAGAGGGGAAAATTATTCGACCAGAAGCGAGGTCTCGTACATGCGTTCGCGGCCGGTGACGATGCGGTATTCCTTGATCAGCAACCGGACGCACGCCATGACGCAGCCCACGAAAATGGGCATGCGGACCCAGTACATGCTGATCCCGAGAATGGGAGTGTTCGCGGTCCGCCGCAAATAGAGCTGCATCATGCCCCAGGTGAGATAGGCCAAAAGCGCAAGGTAGGTCATGAACAGGCCCATGTTGACGAAGCCCATCCATTTCTTGCCGACCGGCGACAGCCTGCCCACGAACAGGTCGAAACCGATGTGGTTGTTCGTTTTCACGGCGGCGCTGACCCCTATCCAGATGAGGCAGGAGAGGAGAATTTCGCCGAGTTCGTTCGTCCACGAAAACGCATGGAAGGGAAGAATGCGGGTGATGACCTGCAGCATGACGTCGATAAATATCGCCGCGACGATGATGGCGGTGACGAACGCGTCGATCCCGTCGATAATCCGTAACAATATATGCGGTTTGTTTTCCGGCATGGGTTTTGCTTTCCTTGTGTGCGCGCGTCCCCGCCGCCGGCGATGCACGCGGGCGGAACGGGCGCGGAAAAGTGTGCGGTGCGGTGGAAACATCACGATTCGGCGCGGCGGATCGGTCGCGCCGACAGGAAGGATTCGCGTTTCAGGCGGGTGGCGATCGCGAAATGGGCATGGACAAGGCTGGCGGACGCAATTTCGCGTTGTCCACCATGCGGGAATAGACGCATCTCGCCGCGAACAGTTCGGCCAGATCGCAGCCTAGCCGCAACTCGTGATTCGCTACGGGATTTGCCTGTCTAATTTGCGAAATCGGTATCGAAGTCGTTGAAAACGAACGGCAGGAAAGAGCGGATACCGGCATTCGGGCATGCGTGTCCCCGTCCTGATGCAGATTCAGGGCAAGCACTCCCAAGGCGAGAAATACCAGCAGCCTGTGCGTTCGCATGACGAATTTTTCCGGGATAACGTTAAATCAAACAGGATAGAATGGAATTTTTATACCGGAGAACTGCGGAAAAGCAAGTTTTTTCCGGAATTTGTTCATGTCGCCCGCGTTGTCTTTTTCCCGGGGGGAGGGCGCCGTTTTTCGGGTTTTTCCGCCCCCATTTCATCGCGCCGCGCCAGCGCTTTTCCCATATCGATCCTGCCGTCGGGAAGGAACGGCACGCCCTCTTTTTTCAGCATGCCCCGCTGGCGTTCGGCGCCGCCGAAAACATGGCCGGGCGACATTTCGCCCCGCTTGTTGACCACCCGGTGACAGGGAAGATTGCGCTCGGACGGCGCCGCCCGCATGGCGAAGCCGACGGTGCGGCCGGAATGGTAGCCGCCCAGCCATTCGGCAATCTGTCCGTAGGTCATCACCTTCCCTTTCGGGACGGCGGCGACGAGAGCGTAGACGCGCTGGAAAAAACCGGTGGTTGGCTTGCTTTCGGCGATTCTGGGCATGGCGTTCCCTATGGGGCGTTTTTCGAAACGGGACGACCTCGTTTTCATATTATATGAAAGCGGAATCAAAAAGCCGCTCCGGCGGCAGCGGGAATGCCCCTCTCGCACGGCACGTTGACATAGCATTTGCCGCAGCCGTAGCGCGGCTTGTACTGGATTTTCCGCTCCTCGATGACCCGGGAACAGGCATGCTTGTCCTTGACCTTGTCAGGAAAAAGGGCGTGGATGAAACAGTTCCGCACACAGGAGCCGCAATGCGAACAGTATTCGTCGAACCGGGAATACGGCCGCGCATCCGGCTCCGCCGGCATGGTCGTGACCACGCTGCCGATGCGGCCGCACACGCCCCGGCGGGTGATGAGCGCGGCCGACATCCCGAACGTGCCGAGGCCGCAGACATGCGCGACGTGGCGCTCCGACCAGTTGCTGGTATAGGCGGGAAGCGGGACGCCCTTGTCGTTCCGCCCGGCCGGCCTCGACCATGAATAGAATCGCGCATCCATCGCCGGATAGACGGCGCGGTGCCCCGCCTTTTCCAACTCGGCCGCCAGATGCGCGCCGAGGAGGTTGAGCATGGCCTGCCCCTCCATCCGGGCGTACAGCCATTCCGCCGACGGCCGTTCCCGATCCAGCCGGTTCGACGCGATCACCGCCTCGGTGTGGGGCGCGAAAAAGGAAATCACCGTTTTCGCGCCGGGAAGCCAGACCCCGGGCGGATCGAAATGCGGGCCGATCACCCCGGGTTTCCGCAATGCGTCGAACAGCGGATCGGCGGCCGAGGCGAAACCGATCAGCGGCGCGTCGTACATGCGCATGCCGGCAAGGTCGGGACGGACAGCGATTTCGGCGGCGACGAAATTGGACGCGTCCCGGTCGACAAAATCGGCGGCGAGGCGGATTAATGCATTCTTATCCAATGCGCACATGATGGCAGGCCCTCCGAACGGTTCACGGCTTGGCGGCGGCGGCTTCGGCCTCCTCGAGGGTCGCGTAACCGTACGCTTCGACAGTGTATTGCATTATTTCCCTGTTCATGTTGCGGTTTTCCGCGCGGAGCGCTTGCACATGATCGAGGTAGAGGCGGAGCGTTTCCTCGGAACAGGTCAAAAGCTCGCCCCGGAGATAGGTCTCGACCGAAGTGGCGGACGGCCCGTCCTCCCCCCCGCCGATGGGCCGCGACCGGGCGGCGAGGGCGGGATAGGCGGCGGCGAATTCGCGCTGCCACTCGAGCTGGATGGGGACGATGGCGTCGGCCAGCCGGCGCTTTTCCGGCGAAACCGGCGGCAACAGGGGTTCGAGCTGGCGGTAGCGTTCGTTGGCCGTGCTTTCCATCATGCGCGCGTATTTGATCGCCACCGGGTTCATGCCTTCGGCGCGCGCGGCCAGCAGATCGCGGCAATAGCTTTCCCGCATCGCCGCGGTCCAGGCCCGGAACTGGCTGGACCGCATGAGAAGAAACGTTTGCCAATCGTCCTGGCAAATCGCGCGGCCGCCCTCGTTCCTGACCGACTGGAACATCCGCCATTCGAGAGCGATTATCCTGGTGATGGTCTCGTCCACTTCACCCCTCCGCCACATGCGGCGCCCGCAAGCGACTGTCCCCGATCCGCGCCCGGATCCGTTCGGCATGGCCGAGAAGGAAATGGTCGAAATCCATTCGGGATGCCTTCGGGGTATTTCCCTTAAAGCGCTTCGCGGATTTTCTTGATCATCGCCTGGTATTCCGCATCGGTCGGCACGGTCTTTTTCGGGTTCATGGCGAAAACGTCGCCCCACTCGAAACCGTCCTTGTACTTGGGGACAAGATGGAAATGCAGATGGTTCATCTTGTCGCCGAAAGCGCCGTAATTGATCTTGTCCGGGTTGAACGCCTTCTTCACCGCCCGCGACGCCTGGGCGACATCGGCGAAAAAGGCGCTCCGCTCCGCAGCGGACAATTCGGCGAAATCGCCGACATGCTTGTCGTACGCCACAATCACCCGGCCCGGATGACTTTGCTCGCGGAACAGGTACAGGCTCGAGACGGACAGCTTGGCGATGTCCAGGACAAACACGTCCAGTGCGGCGCCCTTGTCGCAATAATGGCATTGTTCACCCATGTTTTTCCTCCTCATTAGAAATCATACCGATCCATATTCCGAACCGTAAATTCCACCCTGTCGGGCAACAAAATCACACCGGAATCGGCGGCCGCGGCCGCATTTCGATCCAGAACCGTATTTGGATACACTTCCAGAATACCGATTTCGGGAACGTTAATTTTGTCGCCCACCTTGATCTTTTCGCCGCTTGCGAGATAATAGGCCAGATAACAGCCTATGGCGCCCTGGATTTGGCAGTCCCACAATCCCCAGCGTTCGATTATGCCGGCGCGGCAATAATCCTTGATGGCGTTGGGGCCGGCAAAACCGGTTATGGTGACGTCCTGTGCGTTTTTGTCGAAATTCTCGGCGGCCTGGCATTGTCCCGGAAGGGCGGTTGAATCGTTGCAAAGGATGAGATCGATATCGGGGTGTTCGGAAAAGATGAATTCGCCCGTTTTGAGCGCTTTTTCCGGATCCTGTTCGCTATAATAATTTTCCGGACGCACATTAATCCATTTCGGATAGATTTTCGCAATGTACGCTTCGCCGGCGGCCCGCCAGGAGTTTTGATCGGCGACCTTGGCCTGCGAATAATGCCAGACATAGCGGATGGCGTCGCCGGCGGGATTCTTCCCCCGGCCGGAAAGGGATTTGACGCCCATCTCGACCAGCATTTTTCCGAGTATGTCCGGCGTGCCCTGGGAAACCATGACGCTCCGGGCATCCGGCGAAACGTCCGAGTCCCAGGTCGTCACCGCCACGCCCGCCGCCCGGGCGGCCCGGAGCGAATCGTCGAGGGCGGTGGCGTCGAGGGAAGAGATGCAAACGGCGGCGGCGCCCTCGCGCACCGCCTTTTCCACCACGGCGATCTGGCCGGCGACCGACGCCTCGGGGGTGCCGCGGTAGTCGACCCTGAACCCGATCTTTTCGGCGTACTTCTGCGCCCCCTCGTTGGCGGACTCGAAAAAGGAATTGCCGGTGACCTTGGGTATGAAGACGACGGTTATTTCCCCCGCTCCGGCGGCGAACGCGGTCAGCAGAACGGCGAAAAGAATGGCGCGCACAGATTTTCCAAACGGTTCCACGGGCGTCCTCCATAAACCAAGGAATGCATGACTATGTCTCTCCGGGCGCAAATCGCCACACTCCTGTCGCTGGCCGTCCTGGCCGCCTACGGCATGATGTTCGCCGTCAGCACCCTGAGCGATCGCGAACTCACGCTGGAAAAAAGCGACACCAAGCTGAGACTGTTGTCCCTGTACATGGCGGGACAACTTTTCAGCCGCTTCCAGAACGCTTCGCGCCAGGCGGATCAACTGGCAGCCAGGATTTCGGAAAAAACGCCCTCCTACAGCAAGGAGGCGTACGATTTGATGGAGCAGTACTTCGCCACCAACCCCGACATCTTCGGCGGCGCCATCGCCTTCGAGGACCGGAAATTCACCGAGCGGCAACGCCTGTACTGTCTATATATCGCCCGCGACGCGGAAACGCAAGGCTTCGTCCGCGGACGCCTCGGGCCGGATTACGACTACCTCGATCCGACCCAGCCCAAAAACAGTTGGTTCACCGTCCCCAAGGCGACCGGCCGGCCGGCGTGGACCCTCCCCTACCTGGACGACGGCGGCGGCGGCATCTGGATGCTGACCTACTCCACCCCGTTCCGCCGCAACGGCGCATTCTGGGGAACGGTCAACATCGACTTCGCCCTCGACTCGCCGGTGGCATGGATGCAGGACGTTATCGAAAGTACGCCGCGGGAGGTGAAGGACAGCGGCTACTGCTTCCTCACCGACAGCGGGGGGGCGCTGGTCAGCCACCCCGACGTCGCGGCGGTGAAGGAACGGAAAAACATCGCCGACATGCTGTCCTACACCGACGGCCTGCCGGACGGAAAGCCCGACCCGTACACGGGCGTCCGCCGCGCCCAAAGCCTGCCCGGCGGAACCCGGCTCCATGTCGCGCGGGCGCCGGTGGGGGACACCGGCTGGTTCCTCTACGCCGTCGACGACGCCAAAAACGCGCTGGCCGGCTTCTATACCGGACTCCACCGCTCCCTGGCATGGATGGCGGCGGCGCTGGCCGCGTTCCTCCTGGTGTTGCACGCGTTCACCCGGCGGCTCACCGCGCCCCTGGTCGAATCGGCCCGCTTCGCCGGCCGGCTGCGGGACGGGCACCTCGGCGATCGCATGAAAGCCCCGCGCCAGCTCGAGTGCGGACGCCTGGTCATCGCCCTGAACGACATGGCGGAAACGCTCGAGCGCCGCACCCGCGAGAACGAGCGGGCGGTCCAACTCCGCGAAAACATCTTCCGCCGCGTGTCGGCGGCGGCCGAGGAACTCGGGAACATCGCCGTCCGCATCCACGGCCAAAGCATGGAGGGCGTCCGCGACGCCAACCACCAGCGGGACAATTTCAACGAATTCAACACCGTTCTCGCCCGGTTCCGGGAGCAGACCGCCGAGTCGGCCAAAGTGGCGGCGCAGGCCGACAAGCTGCTGCAGGAGGCGCGCCACCGCGCCGAACTCGGCAACAGCGAGATGAGCGAGCTCACCCGCGCCATGTCCGATCTGGTCGATTCGTCGGCCGACGTGTCCCGCGTCCTCAAGATAATCAACGACATCGCCTTCCAGACCAACCTGCTGTCCCTGAACGCCGCCGTCGAGGCCGCCCGGGCCGGCCGGCACGGGAAGGGGTTCGGGGTGGTGGCGGAGGAGGTGCGCCAGCTCGCCAGCCGCAGCGCCAAGGCGGCCAGCGAAACCGACGCCAGGCTGGCCGAGTCCGACCGCTACGCCGAGCACGGCGCCAAGGTCAGCCGCCAGACCGCCGAAGCGCTGGAAGGCATCCGCCGCGCCACCGGCGACGTCGCCGGCCTGGTGTCGGAGGTCGCCCGCCTGTCGCGGGAGCAGGCCGCCATGGTCGAGCGGGTGTTCAAGGGCCTGGAGCAGGTGGAGGAAATCGCCGCCGGCAACCACTCCCGCGCCGTGAGCGGCGCCCGCGCGTCGGACGAGCTGCGCCGCACCGCCGAACTGCTCCGCGAAATGCTCCGCTAATGTAATATATTGTAACTTCCCGTCACCGGGCGAATGGCCAGGCCGATGATACGCACATACATTCCCGTCCGGCCGTTTTTCCCCGGGGAAGGTTCATGACGCGACTTCTCATCATCGACGACGATTACAGCCTGTTCGCCCTGCTGTCCCAATACCTCGAGGACGAGCGGTTTTCCTGCCGCCACGCGGCGGACGGCGGCGCCGGGCTTGCGTTGCTGGCGGACGAACCGTGGGACATGGTTGTCCTCGACATCATGCTTCCCGTCATGGACGGATTCGAAATACTCCGCCGCATCCGCGAAAACCCCGATCTCGCCGCCCTCCCCGTCCTCATGCTGTCCGCGCGGGGGGACGAGGAGGACAAGGTGTCCGGCCTCGACGGCGGCGCCGACGACTACCTTGCCAAGCCGTTCGGCCCCAAGGAACTGGCGGCCAGGCTGAAAGCGCTGCAGCGCCGGGCGGCCCGCTCCGGCACCCGGAACCTCGGCCCCGCCGGCACATTCCGGTTCGACGATCTCGCCATCCACAAGCCGTCCATGCGCCTGATGGCGAAGGACAGGCAGGTGGAATTGACCGCGTCGGAAATGCGCCTTCTCGAAATACTGGCGCAAAGCCCGGGCCAGGTGGTCGAACGCAACCGCCTGAGCCGGGAGGTCCTCGGCCATCCCCCCTTCCCCCAGGATCGCAGCCTCGACATGCTGGTGAGCCGCCTCCGCAAAAAGCTGGGGCCGCGCCGGGACGGGGGCGAACGCATCCGTTCGGCGCGGGGCGAGGGCTATGCCCTCCTCCTGTCGGGAGACACGCAATGACTTTGAGACAGCGCTGGGAAACGCTCGGCTTTTATTGGCAGGTATACCTGTTCATGGCGTTCTCCTTCGGCTGCGTCATCACGCTGGTCGAGGTGGTGCTGGAGCCGGTTGCCGAAAGCGCGCTGGCCGGGCGCGTCCAAATCGGCTCCGGCTGGGGCGAAGTGTTTTTGTGGGCGCTCAGCACGCTGTTGCCCAGCCTGCTGATGGGCTCGATCATGACCCGAATGGTCAGGAAAAAGCTCGACCGCATGGACGCGGCCACCCGCCGCCTGGCGTCCGGCGATCTCGGCGCCCGCGCCCCCGAATCCGGCGGCGCCAACGACGTGTTCGGCCGCCTGGCCGTCAGCTTCAACGAAATGGCGGAAACGCTGGAGCGCCTCGTCGCCAACGAAAAAAGGCTGCTGGCCGACATTTCCCACGAGCTCCGCTCGCCCCTGACCCGCATGGGCCTGGCCGTCGCCCTCCTCGCCAAGAAGTGGGGCGGCGACAAAAACCTCGCCGTACTCGAAACGGAGGTGGAAAACATGGGCGAGCTCGTCCGGATCCTGCTGAAACAGGGCCGCGAGCGCATCCTCGACCACGGGCAGCGGCAGGCGCTCGATCTTTCCGCCCTGGTCCGGGACATCGTCGACTCGAACACGCCGTTGATCGAGAACGCCGGGAAAACCGTCCGCGCCGACATCGAACCCGGCCTGTCGGTGTGGGGCGCGCCGGCCCGCTTCCGCCAGGTGCTGGAAAACGTCCTGGCGAACGCCGTGTTCTACGGCCCGGACGGCACCGCCATCGACGTGCGGGCGGTCCGGAGCAACGGCAAAATCTCCGTCGCCGTCCGCGACTACGGCCCGGGCGTGCCGGACAAGCATCTTCAGGACATTTTCCGCGCCTTTTTCCGCATCGACGAATCGCGGGCGCGGAACAGCGGCGGTGCCGGGCTGGGCCTCGCGCTCGCGAAAGAGGCGGCGCTGGCCATGGGCGGCGACATCGTCGCCAGAAACGCCGGACCGGGGCTGGAGGTCACCCTCTCGCTGCCGGCCGGGAAAAAGGGGGCGTCCCCGCCGGGACCGGCCTGAGGCCGTCCGGGCATACTCTCCGCACGCATCGCGAACAATCCACGAAAATCCCGTCCCGCTCCCGCCTCCTCCGGCCGGAGGCGCGGGCCGGGGGCATGTTGTCCCGCGGGGCAACGGTGAAAACATAGGAGCGCACGTGAAAAAACTGCTATCGGGCATGAGGCGGCTCGCGGCCGCCCTGTCGAATTCGCGGAAAAGGCGTTTGGCAATCGCCCTGCTGGCGGCGGTGTCCGCGGCGGGCTTTTACTACATCGCCCATTACCACCGCAACTCCGTTTTCGCCAATGCTCCGTTGCTGCCGCCCTCCGTCGGATTCTACGCTCCCCCGTCCGACAATTCGCAACTGGAAAACTTCGGCGGCGCCAGGCCGAAAAACGTCATTCTCCTGATCGGCGACGGCATGGGCCCGGGCGTCACCTACATGGCGTCCATCCAGTCCGGCAATCCGAACGGGAGGCTCCACATGGAGCGCATGCCGGTGATCGGAACGGTGCGCACCCATTGCGCCGACAGCACGGGCACCGACTCGGCCGCCGCCGCCACCGCCATGGCCACCGGCCACAAGACGCGCATGCGCATGCTCGGCGTCCTTCCCGACGGCAAGCCGGTCGCGAACCTGGTCGAGGCCGCGCGCGCGGCCGGACTCCGGACCGGCGTCGTCACCACCGACGATCTCACCGGCGCCACGCCGTCCGGATTCCTTGTCCACGACGGCGACCGGGGGAACGCGGAGGACATCGCCAGGAAAATGAGCGACGCGCCGCCGGACGTCCTGTACGGGTTCCACCCCAAGGAATGGCAGGCGAACCACCGCGCCGACCACGCCGACCTGATCGGCGCCATGCGCGGAAAAGGCTTTGCCGTCGCCACCGACGCGGAAAGCCTGCGGCAGGCGCAGGGCGGGCGCGTGCTCGGCCTGTTCGACGCCGGCCTTCTCGCCCTGTCCCGGCCACCGACCCTGCCGCACATGACCCGCGACGCGTTGGATCGGCTGAATGCCCGGGACGGCTCGGAAGAAGGCTTTTTCCTGATGGTGGAAGGCGGCCTGATCGACAAATACGGCCACAAGAACAATTTCAACGGGATGCTGGAGGAGACGCTCTGGTTCGACATGGCGGTGGCCGAGGCGCAGGCGTTCGCCGCCCGGAACCCCGACACCCTGATCGTCGTCACCGCCGATCACGACACCGGCGGCGTGTCGTTCTGGCAGAAACGGCGGGACGACGCGCTGGAAATCGACTGGGGGACGGGCGGCCACACCGCGACCCCGGTTCAACTTTTCGCCATCGGGCCCGGCTCGGAGAAGTTCGCCGGAGTCATCGACAACACGGATATTGCGAAAAATGTCGCCGGGCTGCTTGGGTTGAAGTTGACGGAGTGAACGGTGTAATGTAAAGTCACAATTGAACCGCTCGATATACTCCCGTAGCGCATGTTTTACCCTCTGGCCCCCGGCTCAACCTCCCGCTTTTCGCCGGGGTCTATGCGTGCACGCCGGGGTGACGTTTAGGGGGTGTGCTGCGTTTTCGGCGCGGAGACGTTT
>JAVBRW010000434.1:0-8222 GCA_031547475.1 Planctomycetota bacterium | reverse complement strand
GGCCATGCTCGAAGACATCGCGATCATGACGGGCGGCACGGCGATTTTCGAGGACATGGGCACGCCGCTCGACAAGGTGACGATGAAGGATCTCGGCAAGGCCGCCAAGGTCGAAATCGACGCCGACAACACCACCATCATCAAGGGCGCCGGCTCCGCCGCCGACCTCTCCGCCCGCGTCAAGCAGATCCGCAAGGACATCGAAACCACCATCGACGTCGTCGAAGGCATGCAGTTCGACCGCGGCTACCTCTCCCCCCACTTCGCCACTTCCCCCGAACGCATGGAATGCGTGTTCGAGAAGTGCGCCATCCTGATTTACGAGAAAAAGATTTCCAACGCCCAGGACCTCGTCCCGCTTCTCGAGGAAGTGTCCAAGGCCGGCGTCCAGCTCCTCATCATCGCCGAGGACGTGGACGGCGAAGCCCTCGCCACCCTGGTCGTCAACAAGATGCGCGGCATCATCAACGTCTGCGCCGTCAAGGCGCCCGGCTTCGGCGACCGCAGGAAAGCCATGCTCGAGGACATCGCCGTCATGACCGGCGGCAAGGCCATCTTCGAAGACCTCGGCCTCACCCTCGACAAGGTTACCCTGAAGGATCTCGGCCGCGCCCAGAAAATCGTGGTCGACGCCGACAACACCACCATCGTCAAGGGCGCCGGCTCGGCCGCCGACATTTCCGGCCGGGTCAAGCAGATCCGCCGCGATATCGAATCCACCACCTCCGACTACGACCGCGAAAAGCTGCAGGAACGTTTGGCCAAGCTGGCCGGCGGCATCGCCCAGGTCAACGTCGGCGCCTCCACCGAGACCGAAATGAAGGAAGTCAAGGCCCGCTTCGAAGACGCGCTCCACGCCACCCGCGCCGCCATCGAGGCGGGCACGGTTCCCGGCGGCGGCGTCGCCCTCATCCGCGCCGCGGCGGCCATCAAGAATTTGAAGCTCGAGGGCGATCAGCAGGTCGGCGTCGACATCGTCAAGAAGGCCGCCACCGCCCCGCTCCGCCAGATCGCCGCCAACGCCGGCGTCGACGGCGGCGTGGTGCTCCGGAAAGTCCAGCAGGGCAAGAACGGCGACGGCTACAACGCGCTGTCCGGCCAGTACGGCGATCTGAAGCAGATGGGCATTCTCGATCCGGCCAAGGTCGTCGTCACCGCTCTGCGGAACGCCGCCTCGGTCGCCGGCCTCATCCTGACCACCGACTGCATGATTGCCGAAGCGCCGAAGAAGGACGAATGCGATTGCGGCGGCGGCGGCTGCGGTGGCGGCTGCGGCGGCGGGGACGATATGGATTACTAATTCAATGAATGAAATTCATTGAAGATAATCCGATTTTTAAAACTACGGTCTTTATTCTTAATAATAGAAAATTTTTCAGGAGATTGGACATGGCCAAGAAGAACGAGAAGAAGAGCGATTGCGGCTGCGGCAACGGGTGCGGATGCACCAAGCTGCAACCCCTTGACGACAGGGTGGTGGTGAAGCGCCTCGAAGCCGAGGAAAAAACCTCCGGCGGCATCATCCTGCCCGACAACGCCAAGGAAAAGCCCCAGCGCGGCGAAGTCGTCGCCGTCGGCCCCGGCAAATTGCTCGACTCCGGCTCCCGCGCCACCCCCGACGTCTGCGCCGGCGACATCGTGCTGTTCGGCAAATACTCCGGCACCGAAGTGAAGGTGGACGGCGTGGAACTGCTCATTATGCGCGAAAATGATATCCTGGCTAAACTCTAATCAAATTAACAATTTATAATGAATAATGAATAATGGATGAGTTAATGATTTAATTAACAATTGGTAAGGGACGGTGGCGAAATGAAAACCAACAACATAGTGGTTGACAAGAGCAGGTTTTTCGCCATTCGAATTATCAAATTGTACAAGTACATGATTGACAGGAAAAAGGAATTTGTCCTTTCCAAGCAATTGCTGAGAAGCGGAACGAGTATAGGCGCCAATGTCAAAGAGGCCGTGTTTGGGCAGTCGAAAAGTGATTTCATTGCAAAGATGAGTATCGCTTTGAAAGAAACTTCCGAAACACAATATTGGCTGGAATTGCTTTGCGCCACCGATTTTCTGTCGCCAAAACAATTTGATGACATCAATGCCGATTGTGACGAACTGATGAGGATTCTGACACGAATCATCAAAACAGCAAAGGTAAAGAAGAAAATTCTTAATTAGATCATTAAGTCATCCATTATTCATTATTCATTCTTAATTATTCATTAGGAGGCAATTATGCCCGCGAAACAGCTAATGTACGGCCAGGATGCGCGCCAGAAAATTCTGGCGGGCGTCACCAAACTGGTCAAGGCCGTGAAGTCCACCCTCGGACCCACCGGCCACAATGTCATCTATGAAAAAGGCTTCGGCAACCCGGGCCTGACCAAGGACGGCGTCACCGTCGCCAAGGAAATCAAGCTGGAAGATCCCTTCGAAAACATGGGGGCGCAGCTCATCAAGGAAGTCGCCAACAAAACGGGCGACGTTTCCGGCGACGGCACCACCACCGCCTCCATCCTCGCCGAGGCCGTGTTCAACGCCGGCATGAAGGCGGTCGCCTCCGGCGCCGACGCCACCGCCGTCAAGCGCGGCATCGAACTGGCCGTCGACGCGGTCGTCGAAAACCTCAAGAAAATGGCGAAGCCCTGCAACAAGGTGCAGGACATCGCCTCCGTCGCCGCCATCTCGGCCAACAACGACCAGACCATCGGCGACATCATCGCCAAGGCCATGGACAAGGTCGGCACCGACGGCGTCGTCCAGGTCGAGGAAGGCAAAACCACCGAAACCACCGTCGATCTGGTCGAGGGCATGCGCTTCGACAAGGGCTACCAGAGCCCCTACTTCGTCACCAACACCAACAACATGACCTGCGAGATGAAGGACCCGTACATCCTCATCTGCGAAAAGAAGATTTCGAACCTCCGGGAGTTCCTGCCGATTCTCGAACAGGCCGCCTCGACCGGCAAACCGCTCCTCATCATCTCGGAAGAGGTGGAGACGGAATGCCTGGCCGCCCTGGTCATCAACCGCCTCCGCGGCACCCTCCAGGTCTGCGCGGTCAAGGCGCCCGGCTTCGGCGATCGCCGGAAAGCCATGCTCGAGGACATCGCCATCCTGACCGGCGGCGAAGCCATCACCGAGGATCTCGGCCTCAAGCTCGAAAACGTCAAGCTGAACCAGCTCGGTCGCGCCGCCTCGGTGTCGGTCGACAAGGACAACACCACCATCGTCGAGGGCGCCGGCAAAAAGGCCGACATCAAGGCCCGCGTCGATCAGATCAGGAACCGCATCGAAACCACCACCTCCGACTACGACAAGGAAAAGCTTCAGGAACGCCTGGCCAAGCTGGCCGGCGGCGTGGCGGTCGTCTCGGTCGGCGCCGCCACCGAGGCGGAAATGAAGGAAAAGAAGGCCCGCGTCGAGGACGCCATGCACGCCAGCCGCGCCGCGGCCGAAGAGGGCGTGGTCCCCGGCGGCGGCGTCGCGCTCCTCCGCTGCACCCCCGCCGTCGAGGCGATCCGCTCGAAAGCGAAGGGCGACGAGAAAATCGGCGTCGACATCATCCTGAAGGCCATCCGCTCCCCCATCATGACCCTGGCCGAAAACTCCGGCCTCGACGGGTCGGTGGTGGCGGCCGAGGTCGAGGAGCAGAAGGACGAGAACTACGGCTACAACGCGCTGACCGGCCAGTACGTCAACATGATCAAGGCCGGCGTCATCGATCCGGCCAAGGTCACGCGTCTCGCGCTCCAGAACGCCGCCTCCATCGCCTCCCTCCTCCTGACCATCGAAACCATGGTCACCGAGGTCAAGGACGGCAAGAAGGGCAATGTCGAAATGGGCGCCGTGTCCTGAAACGGCGCAGCGCTTCCTGACGGATCTTTCGGTCGGGACGACAAGTATTGTTGTTGAAACTGAAGTTTTGCAAAGTGGCGATTAAACCGCCAATCGCCACTTTGCAAAAATCGTTTTTGCCTGCGCCGCAAGGGTTTTGATTTTTACAAACTGGCCATTCGGCGGTTTGAATGGCCGGTTTGCAAAACTTCAGTTGAAACAAGAGCAATCCATGCCCCGGTTCCGGGTTTCTCCGGGGCCGGGGCGGAGTTTTATACGATACGCCACGGCAGCAGCGATTTGTCATTTACACTTAAGGCACGACAATGGCGAAGAAACGCGATTACTACACCATCCTCGGCGTGGACAAGGGCGCCAGCCAGGAAGACATCAAAAAAGCCTACCGCAAGCTGGCTATGAAATACCACCCCGACCGCAACCCCGGCGACAAGGCGGCGGAGGAAAAATTCAAGGAAGCGGCGGAAGCCTACGAAGTCCTGCATGACGAGCAGAAACGGAAACGCTACGACATGTACGGCCACGAGGGCCTCGCCGGCGCCGACGGCCAGGGCGGCCCGTCGTTCTCGTCGTTCGAGGACATTTTCAGCCACTTCGCCGACATCTTCGGCGGCGGCGCGGGCGGCGGCTCGATTTTCGAAGGCGTGTTCGGCGGCGGCTCCGGTTTCGGCCAGGGCGTGCGGGCCGGCGCCAGCCTCAAATGCCGGGTCAACATAACATTCGAAGAGTCCGCCACCGGCGTGACCAAGACGATAGAATTGCGGAGAAACGAAATCTGCTCCTCCTGCCACGGCTCCGGCTCGGCGCCCGGAACCAAGCCCCGCACCTGCTCCACCTGCGGCGGGCGCGGGCAGGTGTACCGGAACCAGGGCTTTTTCTCGGTCGCCCAGACCTGCCCGAACTGCCATGGCAAGGGCGTGTTCGTCGACAAGCCGTGCCCGTCCTGCAAAGGGGACGGCCGCGAATCGAAGGTGGTGCGGATAAAGGTCAACATCCCGGCCGGCATCGAGGACGGCACCCGGCTCCGCATTCCGGACGAGGGCGAGCCGTCGGAATCGGGCGGGCCGCGCGGAGACCTGTACTGCTACATTTTCGTGTCGGAGCACGATTTCTTCACCCGGCAAGGGGACGATGTCGTGTGCCAGATCCCGATAACCTTTTCCCAGGCGGCGCTCGGCACCGAGCTGGAAGTGCCGACCCTCAAGAACAAGGCGCGGGTCAAGATTCCGGCCGGCACCCAGTCGGGACAGGTGTTCCGCCTGCGGGGCCTCGGCTTCAAGCGTCTCCGCGACAAGTCGGAAGGCGATCAGATTGTCCAGGTCATTGTCGAAACGCCCAAGAAATTGACACAGCGCCAGGAGGAACTGTTCCGCGAACTGGCGGCGCTGGACGAGACGTACGTCTCTCCGCAGCGGAAGGGATTCATGGATCGGTGGAAAGATTATTTCTCCGACTCGAAGTAGGGTGAGTGTCGCCGCATAAAGGAAGCGAGCCATGAGCAATTACAGAAAATACGGCCACCGGGGAAAAGGCACCCGCCCCTTCATGCCGATACACGGGAAAAAAACGATGCGCCCCAACATGGACGAGAACGTGATGCATGTCGGAGCGGACGCGATGATAGACGATGCCAAGTCCGACAACCCGGAAAACCGGGCGAAACAGGAAAGCGCGGAACAGCGGGAAGCGCCACCGGCCGCCTCCGGCCAGGGCGAATCCGCCGTCCGCCAGGCGCTCGAGGCGGATGCGCTGAAACAGTTGGACGCGCTGAAGGCGGAACGCGACTCGTATCTCGAGCTTGCCCGCCGCGAGCGCGCCGACTTCGACAACTACCGGAAACGCGTCCAGCGCGACATGGCGCAGATGAAACGGGAAAGCCTGGCCAGTTTTCTCAAGGAATTTTTCGGCCCGCTGGACGACATGGATCGCGTCCTCCTGGAAAGCCAGAAAAACCATTCCTTCGATTCGCTGGTCGCCGGCGTCCGCATCATGGAGGAGAATTTCTGGCGCGTGCTGGCCAAGGCCGGCGTGCGCCGCATCGACGCCAAGGGAAAGCCGTTCGATCCCGCCCTGCACGAAGCGATGACGGCGGTGCCTTCGGCCGACGTGCCGCCGAACACGGTGCTGGAAGTGTTTGACAACGGGTACAAGCTGGACGATCATGTTTTGCGGCCGGCGAGGGTGGTGGTGAGCCGGGCGCCGGATCCGGAAAGTTGAGTAATTGTCATACAAATTAATAATTAAGAATTAAGAATGAATAATGAATGGGTTAATGAGCTAATTAATAATGGGATGTCTCATCCCATCGTATGAAAAAGAGTAATTGTTAATTATTCCATTAACCCATTCATTTTTCATTCTTAATTCTTAATTGTTAATTCAATAGAATAAATCGATACATCGCAGAATAGAACATCAATGAAAGGGACGGAAAATGCCAACGTACGAGTACGAGTGCGAAAGCTGCGGGCACGAGTTCGAGGAATTCCAGTACATGTCCGACGCGCCGTTGAAAAAATGCCCGTCGTGCAAAAAGAACAAATTGCACCGGCTGATCGGCTCGGGCGCCGGCATCATATTCAAGGGAAGCGGTTTCTACGAGACCGACTACAAGCGGAAGGATCAGCCGAAGCCGGCGTCCGAGTCCGCCCCGGCGAAAACGGAATCCGCCCCCGCCCCCGCCGCCTCGACCTCCGAGTCGAAGCCGAAAAAGGCGTCCTGAAATGCTGCTCCGGAGCATGGCCGAGGCGGCGGCGGCCTACGATGTGGTGGTCATCGGCGGCGGCCTCGGCGGCATGACCGCAGCCAAGCGCCGGGCCGACGCCGGGCGCTCGGTCCTGTTGATGGAATCGTACAGCCGGCTCGGCGGCTATGCCACCTGGTTCAAGCGGAAAGGCCACGTGTTCGACGTGGCGCTCCACGCGTTTCCCCACGGCATGGCCAAAACGCTCCGCAAATACTGGAGCCGCGACCTCGGCGAGCGCGTCATGCCCTTGAAGCGCATCCGTTTCGACAATCCGGAATTCGCCTTCACCACCACTTTCGAGACGGGCGATTTCAAGCGCATCCTGAAAGAGAAATTTTCCGTCCCGGAAGAGCAGAGCGAAACGTTTTTCAAGGCGTGCCGCGACTTCGATTACTACAACGGCGCCCAGGAGACGACCGGCCAGTTTTTCGAACGCCACTTCCCCGGCCGCATGGATGTCGCGCGGGTCCTCCTGGAAACGGTGACCTACGCCACCGGCACCAACCTGGATGATCCGGCCATGGTCTACGCCATCGTTTTTTCGAATTTCGCCCAGAAAGGCACCTGCAGCCTGCGGGGCGGCACCGACTACATGCTGGACGAAATGCAGCGCCTGCTGCTCGAATCCGGCGTCGACATTCTGCTCCGCACCAAGGCCGAACGGATAGAGGTTGAGAACGGCCGGGTCAAGGGCGTGGCGTCGGGCGGCTTTTTCGCCGCCGCCAAGGCGGTGGTGTCGAACGCCAACCTGAAAGCCACCTGCCTCGAACTCATGGACATGGACGAGGTGTTCCCGCCCATGGCGGAGGAGATCCGCCGCGTGCCGCTGTCCGTGTCGGTGGCGCAGGTCTACATGGGCATACGCCCGGGCGAGACCATTCCCGATGTGGCCGACATTCTTTTCTCCTCCCGCGAGCCGCGCTACGACGCGGCGGCGTTCCGCGCGTTTCCGCCCCGGAGCATCAGCTATTCGTTCTATTATCCCCGCCATGTCCGGCCCGATTACGCCGGCACCGAAATCGTCGCCTCCATGTGCGCCGAATACGACGACTGGGCGGGCCTGACGGACGAGGAATACGACAGGAAGAAAGCGCGCCTGGCCGAAATCGTGCTGCACGATCTCGATCGCTACGTCCCCGGCGTCCGCGCCAAGCTCGATCATCTCGAAACCGCGACGCCGGTCACGCTGGAGCGCTTCACCGGCCATTGGCGCGGCGCCAGCTTCGGCACCAAGTTCCCCGGCTACCTGGCGGCCGAAAAGCTTCCGGCCGCCGTTCCCGGCCTCTACCACTGCGGCTCGCAAGGCATATTGATGTCGGGCTGGCTCGGCTCGGCCAACTGCGGCGCGCTGGCGGCGGGGAAGGTGGAGGCGTTTCTCGACAAAGGCTCACCTGCAAAGGAAGGTGAAGCCCAGGGTTGAATTAACAAGTAACAATGAACACTAAACAATGTTGATTGCACATGGTCATTGATTCCGTGATTTCCAATGTTACTTGGGTTCCTTGCCGTCCAAGCCATTCCCGAATTATCCCGGCACAACTTCCCGCCAGGGGTGCAGCGCTTGTTTATACCGCCGGGATGACGTTTGGGGTGTGCGCGGCGCATTCGGTGCGGAGAC